>NZ_VUOI01000004.1:0-243935 GCF_015390205.1 Azospirillum sp. INR13 | reverse complement strand
GGCGAGGTCGGGAACCACTGGCGGTCCTCGTCGGTCGGCGTCTCGGCGATGCGGGCGATGTCCTGCATCATCGCGAAGCCCAGCGCGTAGGGGTTCAGGCCGGAGAAGCGCTTGTCGTCGAACTCCGGCTGGAACACGACGGACGTGTGCGAATGCAGGAACTCCAGGAAGGCGCCTTCGCTGATCTGGCCGGTCTCGTGCAGGCGGCTCATGATCTGGTAATGGACGTAGGTGGCGCAGCCCTCGTTCATCACCTTGGTCTGTTTCTGCGGATAGAAATACTGCGAGATATGGCGGACGATGCGCAGAAGCTCGCGCTGCCAATGCTCCAGCCGCGGCGCCTTCTTCTCCAGGAAATAGAGGATGTTCTCCTCCGGCAGACCCAGCAGCTTCTTGCGCTCCGACACCGACTTGGCCGGGCGCGGGCCGGCGGCGGTCTTGGGCACCGTGCGCCACAGGTCGTTGAAGGTCTGGTCCTGGTATTCCTGCCGCTCGCGCTCGCGCCGCTGCTCGGTCCGGAGATCCGAGCGCTTCTTCGGATACTTGTGCACGCCCTGGCTCATCAGCGCGTGGGCGGCGTCCAGCACCCGTTCCACCGCGGCATGGCCGTAGCGTTCCTCGCAATGGGAAATGTAGGTCTTGGCGAATTCCAGATAGTCCAGGATTCCCTGGGCATCGGTCCATTGCTGGAACAGCTGGTTGTTCTTGAAGAAATGATTGTGGCCGAAGGCGGCGTGGGCGATCACCAGCGTCTGCATCGTCATGGTGTTCTCTTCCATGATGTAGCTGATGCAGGGGCTGGAGTTGATGACGATCTCGTAGGCCAAGCCGCGATAGCCCTTGCGGTACATCATCTCGTCGCGGGCGAAATGCTTGCCGAAGGACCAGTGCTTGTACATCAGCGGCATGCCGATGGACGAATATGCGTCGAGCATCTGCTCGGCGGTGATGACCTCGATCTGGTTCGGATAGACGTCGAGGCCCATCTCCTTCAGCGCGATGTGCTCGATGGCGTCGTAGACGCGCTTGATCTTGTCGTAATCCCACTCGACGCCGTCATACAGCAGCGCCTCGGGTCTGGTGATCACAGCGGTCATTCTCGATCTCCCCCTGCCGCCCCGGCCCCCCGATATGGGATGGGGCGGTGATTTCCTTACGACCCCTTACGCTCCTGCCTTCTCGCGGGCGAACAGCTCGCGGAAGACCGGGAAGATCTCCCGGCGGGAGCGGACGCGACGCATGGCCAGCGGGCGTTCCGGGCTCTGCACCTGCTTGTAGGTGCGCCACAGCTCGGTCTCGCGGCCCAGCGCCGACAGGCCCATGTTGTGTTCCGCCGCCACCTCGATGTAGGCGAAATACTGGCACATCGGCAGGATGACGTCGCGCAGCAGGGTCGCCGACTTGGCGTTGTCCGACGACATGTTGTCGCCGTCCGACGCCTGGGCGGCGTAGATGTTCCATTCGCTGTCCGGGTAGCGCTCCTGCACCACCTTCTGCATCTCCTCCAGCGCGGTCGACACCACCGTGCCGCCGGTCTCGGTGGAGTAGAAGAAGGTTTCCTCGTCCACCTCCTTGGCCTCGTGGGTGTGGCGGATGAAGACGATGTCGACCGACCGGTAGCGCGCCGCAGGAACAGGTACAGCAGCATGAAGAAGCGCTTGGCCAGATCCTTCATGTGCTCGGTCATCGACCCCGAAACATCCATCAGGCAGAACATCACCGCCTGGGCGATCGGCTTCGGCACCGACTCGAAGCGGTTGTAGCGGACGTCGATCGGGTCGATGAAGGGGATGCGGCGGGACCGCAGGACGATGTGTTCCAGCTGTTCGCGCAGCGCCTGGATCTGCGCGGCATCCTCGCCGGCCTCCTCCGCCTCGCGCAGCATCTCCTCAAGCTCGCGGATCTCGTCACGCTTCGGGCGCTTCAGCGCGATGCGGCGAGACAGGCTGTTCCGCATGGTGCGGACGAGGTTCAGGTTGGCGGGCGACCCCGACACCGAATAGCCGGCCCGCGTCAGCGAGTGCGATTCCGACTGCTTGACCTTCTGCTTCACCAGATCGGGAAGCTCCAGATCCTCCAGGAAGATGTCCAGGAACTCGTCGCGCGACAGGACGAAGCGGAACTCGTCCTCGCCCTCGCCGTCGGCGCTGCCTTCGCTGCCGCGGCCGCCACCGCCGCCGTCCGGGCGCTGGATGGTGTCGCCTTCCACATATTCCTTGTTGCCGGGCACGACATAATCGCGCACCCCGCCCTGGGACGCGCGGTGGAAGGACGGTTCGCGCACGCCGCCGGCGGCGATCGTCACCTTCTCGCCGTTCTCGATATCCTGGATGCCCCGTTTGCCCGAGGCGTCGCGGACCGCCTTGACCACCTGCCTCCTTGGCACGGCGCAGGAAGCGCTGGCGGTTGGCCAGGCTCTTGCCCTGCGGGTTCAGGCGACGGTCGATGATGTTCATCAAGGGGCTGGCCCTCCCACCCGTTTCGTCACGCGGCCTTCGAACTCTGACAGCATTCTATGACAGTGGGGTTGCCGCGGGGCGTTGCAACACCCCGCCCCGCGGCAATTAAGAACCCCCGCAGCCTCCTGAAGCAGCCTACCGAACTCAGCCCGCCTGCTTCACCCGCATGTACCACTCGACCAGGCGGCGGACCTGCCGCTCGGTGTAGCCGCGCGTCATCATGCGGGTGACGAACTCGGTGTGCTTCTTCTCGGTCTCGCCGTCCTTCTTCGAGCCGAAGCTGATCACCGGCAGCAGATCCTCGACCTGACTGAACATCCGCTTCTCGATGACTTCCCGGATCTTCTCGTAGGAGGTCCAGGACGGGTTGCGCCCCGCATTCGCCGCCCTCGCCCGAAGGGCGAACTTGACCACCTCGTTGCGGAAGTCCTTCGGGTTGGCGATGCCCGCCGGCTTCTCGATCTTGGTCAGCTCCTGGTTCAGCAGCTCGCGGTTCATCAGCTGGCCGGTGTCGGGATCCTTGAAGTCCTGATCCTCGATCCAGGCATCGGCATAGTCGACATAGCGGTCGAACAGGTTCTGGCCGTAGTCGGAGTAGGATTCCAGATAGGCCTTCTGGATCTCGTTGCCGATGAACTCGGCATAGCGCGGGGCGAGTTCGGCCTTGATGAACTCGACGTATTTCTTCTCCGTCTCCTCCGGGAACTGCTCGCGCCGGATCGCCTGTTCCAGCACATACATCAGATGGACCGGATCGGCCGAGATCTCCGTCGAGTCGTAGTTGAAGGTCGAGGCGAGCACCTTGAAGGCGAAGCGGGTGGAGATGCCGCCCATGCCCTCGTCGACGCCGCCCTGGTCCTTGTACTCCTGCATCGACTTGGCCTTGGGATCGGTCTCCTTGACGCTTTCGCCGTCATAGACCCGCATCTTGCTGTAGACGCTGCTGTTGGGATGCTCGCGCAGGCGCGACAGCACCGAGAAGCGGGCCAGCATCTCCAGCGTCGCCGGGGCGCAGGGCGCCGTCGACAGATCGGAGCCGTTGACCAGCTTCTCGTAGATCTTCTGTTCCTCCGCCACCCGCAGGCAGTAGGGGACCTTGATCACGCAGATGCGGTCGATGAAGGCTTCGTTGTTCTTGTTGTTCTTGAAGGTCTGCCACTCCGCCTCGTTGGAGTGGGCCAGGATCACGCCCTGGAAGGGGATGGCGCCGATGTTCTCGGACCCGACATAGTTGCCCTCCTGCGTCGCGGTCAGCAGGGGGTGCAGCATCTTGATCGGCGCCTTGAACATCTCGACGAATTCCAGCATGCCCTGGGTCGCCCGGTTCAGGCCGCCGGAGAAGCTGTAGGCGTCGGGATCGTTCTGGCTGTAGATCTCCAGCTTGCGGATGTCGACCTTGCCGACCAGGGACGAGATGTCCTGGTTGTTCTCGTCGCCCGGCTCGGTCTTGGTCACGCCGATCTGGCGCAGCTTGCTGGGATGCAGCTTCACCACCTTGAAGCGGTTGATGTCGCCGCCGAACTCGTCGAGGCGCTTGACCGCCCACGGGCTCATCAGCCCGGTCAGGCGGCGCTTGGGAATGCCGAAGCGTTCCTCCAGCTCGTCGCCGATCTCGTCCGGGTTGAACAGGCCGAGCGGGCTTTCGAAGATCGGGCTGATCTCCTTGCCCGGCCTTCAGGACATAGATCGGGCATTTCTCCACCAGCGACTTCAGCCGCTCGGCGAGAGAGGATTTGCCGCCGCCGACCGGGCCCAGCAGGTAGAGGATCTGCTTGCGCTCTTCCAGCCCCTGCGCCGCGTGCCGGAAGAAGCCGACGATCCGTTCGATCGTCTCCTCCATGCCGTAGAACTCGGAGAAGGCGGGGATAGACCTTGATGGTCCGGTTCATGAAGATGCGGCCCAGGCGCGGGTCGCGGGCGGTGTCGACCACCTCCGGTTCGCCGATGGCGGCCAGGATCCGTTCGGAGGCCGAGGCGTAGGACATGGGGTCGTCGCGGCCACAGCTGGAGATAGTCCATCAGGGACATCTCGGTCTCGCGGCGGGTCTCGTAATTCTGCGTGTAGCGCGTGAACAGTTCGTCGGCCGGGAACATTCGTCGCTCCGTCTTATCTGGTCCGATGCGCCGGGGCGCCGCCGGTGGCTGCGGCGGCAGGCCGCGGCGCATGCCGCGATCCAAGGGGCACTCCAGGGAAGACGCGGACCTCGTCGGGTCACAGCCTCCCCGCTCAGCGGTAGAAGCCAGCGGTCTGGTGTAAGGAACGGTCCTGTGAAGGCCGGGAGCCGTCCGTCCTGAGACGCGCCAACCCCGAACGAGTCATTTTTGAATGTAATGCTCCACCTAGAGCTTTCCAGGCACTCAGGCTCCATAGCCGGAAAGCCCGCCGTGGAGCCGGCCTCTGCCATAGGACCTAGGTCCCACGGCCAGTGTTGGTGCGGCGAGCGCACCCGTTCAATCTGCGCGCGTATCGGCCGCGCGTGCGGAAGGTTCGGCGCAAGAAAAAAGACAGTATCGGAGAGAGACGGCGTGAAACCGGCGGCAATCGTCGTTGCCCGTCCAGTCGGGGAGAGTAGCCCTTCGAGATTCGACCCGCTGCGGTTCGATCGGGCGCTCTTGATCACGCCATCGGCCTCCTCAGGAAAGCGCGCCGCCTCGACCAAGCACGGCGCAGGGACTTACCGTCGATGCTGAGCTCCAAACCTTAACAAAATCCAGTAAGGGGAATTGCGGTCGGCCTCATCGCATGGCCGGGGCACCGCAACACCTCTTAGAGATCATGTTGCGTCCCAATCGTCCCCATCAACAAGGCGGAAATTGGGTGATGATGGGGCACCCGTTGGGCGCGGTGGATGGTTACCGTTCGATTGCCGAACTGTTTCAAGCACTTGGCAGGCATGCCACAGAATGGGAATTTTTTGGGCATGGGCGGCGCAGGTCGCGGACTGCCGCCGAAGCGGGGCAATCGCAGGTCGTAAAGCGGACTTTCGGACAATAACCCTCAGGCGGGCAACCGTCAGACCGGCAGCACCGCTCTCATCCCATCGGACAGCGCGACGCGCAGGCTGGCCGGGTGACCGGCTTGGCCAGGACCAGCGCGGCACCGCTGGCGCGGGCCGCCGCTTCGCGGTCGCTATCGACGCGGCCGCTCATGAAGACGACCGGCAGGGAACGGCTGCGGGACTCGGGGCTGGCGCGCAGCGCGCGGACGAAGCCGAAGCCGTCCATCGGCTGCATCTCCACATCGCACAGCACCAGATCGGGGGCATGGGCGGCGACGGCTGCCAGCGCCGATTCGCCGTCGGCGGCCTGATGCACCGCCTGGACGCCCAGGGTGCCGAGCATCTTCGCCAGCACCATGCGGGTGAAGGATTCGTCTTCGACCACCAGGACGGACAGGGCGCCGAACGGCGTCTCCGTCTCCTGCGCAGCCGCGCCCTCAGCCGATCGGTTCGCCACCACGCCCCGCCCTTTCGCTGCGCGACCGCCCGGCGGCCGGCGCCGGGGAGTCATTTCGTGACTGAACCTGTGTACGATGGCAACCAAAGCGGCGCAAGATGTCCGAATCACGGAGCACGGAGTGCCCCAGGATGAGCGGTTGCGCCGCCGCCCGAGCCCGATTTGGATGGAAACCATGAGCTTCCTCGATCACATCCGCGCGTGCAACGCGCACGACCTGTCCGGCTTCCGCCCCTTCGAGCTGGACGGCCACACCGTGGGCTGGGTGCGTCATGCCCTGGCCGAAGCGTTGCCGGACGTCGATCCCGGCTTCGTCGTCACCCCCGACCGGCTGAGCATCGCCCCGGAGATCCGCGATTTCGAGGCGCGCTCGACCCTGCTCGACCATGCCGCCGCCTATCTGGTCGAACAGGGAACGGTGAAGGCGCTGCGCGGGGAATATTACCCGATCCTGCCGCGCTGGGGAGCGGAGCCGCTGGCCCGTCTCGACCGCGCCGCGGTCGGTGCCTTCGGCATCGAAGCCTACGGCCTTCATATCAACGGCTATGTGCGCGATGAATCCGGCGGGCTGCTGCTGTGGGTCGGCCGCCGCGCCCGCGACCGGGAAGTGGCGCCGGGCCAGCTCGACAACCTGATCGCCGGCGGCCAGCCGATCGGCCTGACGCTGGCGGAGAACCTGGAGAAGGAGGCGGCGGAGGAGGCCGGGCTCGATGCGGAGACCGCGCGGCGCGCCGTGCCGGTCGGCGCCATCAGCTACACGATGGAGACTCCGGCCGGGCTGAAGCGCGACCGCCTGTTCGTTTATGACCTGGAGCTTCCGCCCGGCCTCACCCCGGTCAACACCGATGGCGAGGTGGAGGTCTTCGAACTCTGGCCGCTGGACAAGGTGGCGGAGTCGGTGCGCAGTACCGGCAACTGGAAGTTCAACGTCAACCTCGTGGTGACCGACTTCCTGATCCGCCACGGCTGGCTGACTCCGGAGAACGACCCCGACTATCTGGAGATCGCCTGCGGCCTGCGCCGATAGGCGGAACGGCCTTGTCGGCAATCGTCCGATAACATCCCGTAACCGATGCCTTCTCGAATCCGTCGTCATCCCCGCGAAGGCGGGGATCCAGAGTTGCCAGTGCAAGGGCGGCCACAAGCCTGGATTCCCGCCTTCGCGGGAATGACGGTCGAAGAGGATAGTCGTCGGCTTCCGGTGGACTTCGGCGCCCTCGGCTCCACCGCAGCCTACAGAAAAGGCCCCGCCCTCTTGCGAGAGCGGGGCCTTTCTCCGTGTGCTCCTGCCTTACTGCGGCAGCGGCTGCGGGCTGTCGGCCAGCGAGCGCAGATAGGCGATGACGGCGGCGCGGTCGTCGTCCTTCTTCAGGCCGGCGAAGGTCATCTTGGTTCCGGGGGCGTAGCCCTTCGGGTCGTAGAGGAACTTGTTCAGCTCGTCATAGCTCCAGCTGCCGCCGGTCTTCACCAGGGCATCGGAATAGCTGAAGCCCTGGATGTGGCCCTTCGCACCGCCGACGATGCCGTACAGGTTCGGCCCGACCTTGTTCGCGCCGCCCTTGTCGAAGCTGTGGCAGGCGGCGCAGGCCTTGGCGACCTTCTGGCCGTTCTCCGGGCTTGCGGCGGCGAGCAGAGGGGCGATCGGCGCCGGGCCGGCGGGAGCGGCACCCTTGTCGGCGGCGGGCGCTGCTCCCTCGGAGTCGCGACGACGTAGACACTCTTTTCCAGCGGCTTCGAATGAACCAGCACCTTGGACGCGAATCCGGCCAGCATCGCGATCAGCCCGGCCAGCAGCACGGCGCCGAAAATCTTGTTCCACTCCATGCTCATTGATGAGCCCCTTTTTTTCCCTGATTTCAGTGCACTCGGCGTTTCTCCCGCCCGCGGCTGAACGCGCCGCGGTCACCATAGCCCGCGGTCCGAAGCTTGTCATAGCCCGGCGGACCGCGAAAAAAGGTCGCATACAAATTTGTCGCAGTCACCAACCACTTAATTTACTTGCGCAGTACGCTGGCATCGCAAAACACCCCCCAGTCGGGGCATACCTGCACTTGACGCCGCACAGGCGCCCGTGTTTCACCCGCGACCACCCCCCTCCGGCCCGCCCTGGCGGACCCGATACCCTTTGCTCCGGAGCTTCCGCGCCATGCCGACCGACTCCAGCCCCACCCGTCCCGCCAACCCGATCGTGGTGATCCCGGCGCGCATGGCCTCCACCCGGCTGCCGGGCAAGCCGCTGGCCGACATCCTGGGCGCGCCGATGATCGTCCATGTGCTGCGCCGCGCCAGGGAGGCGGCGATCGGCCCGGTGGTGGTCGCCTGCGCCGAGCCGGAGATCGCCCGCGCGGTCGAGGCCGCCGGCGGCACCGCGGTGCTGACGCGTCCCGACCATCCCTCGGGCTCCGACCGCATCTTCGAGGCGCTGCGGCTGATCGATCCGGAGGGGCGGCACGACGCGGTGGTCAACGTGCAGGGCGACCTTCCGACCATCGAGCCGGAGAGCGTGCGCGCCGTCTTCGCGCCGCTGTCCGACCCGGAGGTCGACATCGCCACCCTGGTCGTGGAGATCACGCGGGAGGAGGAACGGACCGACCCCAACGTGGTCAAGGCGGTGCTGGAGCTTCCGGCCGGTGCCCGACAGGGCCGCGCGCTCTATTTCACCCGCGCCACCGCGCCGACCGGCGACGGGCCGCTCTACCACCACATCGGCCTCTACGCCTACCGCCGGGCGGCGCTGGAGCGATTCGTGTCGCTGCCGCCCTCGGTGCTGGAGCAGCGCGAGCGGCTGGAGCAGTTGCGCGCCTTGGCCGACGGCATGCGGATCGACGCGGCGGTCGTTGACGCGGTTCCGCTGGGTGTCGATACTCCCGCCGACCTGGAGCGCGCCTGTGCTCTCCTGTCCGCCCGCAAGGGCGGCTGAAACCCGATGCCGTCCGCCCACAAGGGCGGCTGACGCCTTCACGACCCGCCGGGGGAGCTCCGTCCATGCCCACGTCCAACATCATCGCCTTCCAGGGCTTCCCCGGCGCCTATTCCGACCTGGCTTGCCGCAACGCGCGGCCGACCATGACGACCATGCCCTGCGCCACCTTCGAGGACGCCTTCGCCGCGGTGCGCGAGGGGCGGGCGTCGCTGGCGATGATTCCGGTGGAGAACTCCATCGCCGGCCGCGTCGCCGACAACCACTATCTGCTGCCGGACGGCGGCCTGCACATCATCGGCGAGCATTTCCAGCGGGTGAACCACCAGCTGCTGGCGCCGAAGGGCGCCACGCTGGACAGCATCGAGACGGTGCGCAGCCACATCCAGGCACTGTCCCAGTGCCAGACCGCCATCCGCAGCCTGGGCCTGCAGCCGATCAACCATGCGGACACGGCGGGCGCGGCAAAGGAGATCGCCGCGATGAACGACCCGCGCCATGCCGCCATCGCCTCCTCGCTGGCCGCGGAGATTTACGGCCTGGACATCCTGAAGAGCGGGATCGAGGACGCCACCCACAACACCACCCGCTTCCTGATCCTGGCGCGCGAGCCGAAGCTGCCGGCGCTGGGGTCCTGCAAGACGATCACCACCTTCGTCTTCCGCGTCCGCAGCGTGCCGGCCGCGCTGTTCAAGGCGATGGGCGGCTTCGCCACCAACGGCATCAACATGACCAAGCTGGAAAGCTACATGGTCGGCGGCCACTTCACCCAGACGCAGTTCTACGCCGACGTCGAGGGGCACCCGGACGAGCGTCCCCTGCGCCTCGCCCTGGAGGAATTGGACTTCTTCGCCCGCGAGGTGAAGATCCTCGGCGTCTACCCGGCCAATCCCTTCCGCTACCAGGAAAGCCAGCGCGTCGGCGAGGATTGACCTCCTCCCGCCGGTGCTCTCCCGCAACGCCGCAAGTCTTTTCGCACCCGCGGTCAAGTCGCGCGTCATTCCGCCGCAGTGACGCGACTTAGCCATGGCCGCGCCCGGCGGGTGCTGGGCAAGATTAGTGGAAGTTGTTATACAATGAAGACCGGCAAGCACCGGCTTCATATGCTTACAAACACAAAGAAACACCACGGCGGCTGACGGGTGAAACCCCGCCGACGGCCATGGCGCCACGGATGGAGGTTGCCATGCTCACGATGGACGATTGTTTGGGCCTTGCGAACCTGGAGGCGGACGAGGTGGCGCAGATCGCCGCCCACGAACATCTCCCCTTCATGACCGCCCTGGAAAAGGGTGCCTCCCTGCTGCACGAGCCCTGGGGCGACGCGGCCGTCCGCCAGATGGTGTGGGACAACCTGTGCAGCGCCGACCGCCGCCATGCGGCAGAAGCGGCATCGCTGATGGCGCTCTACAACGACACCTGCACCCGCCACCCCAACCCCTTCGACCGCCGCACGTCCCCGGCGCGCGCAGCGGGGCCGCAGCGGCGGCATTGAGGGAGATGGCTCTGAGCGGCACCGTTCAGTATCGCCGAAGCTTCGACTACTCCATTCGACCGTCATTCCCGCGAAGGCGGGAATCCTGCTATTCCAAAAGGTTAGGTATGGAAACACCTGGATCCCCGCCTCCGCGGGGATGACGGCTGAAAAACGAAGCCGCTCCCTCACCCCTCCGCCATCCATTCCCGGATCAGGCGGTGGGCAATCGAGTCGGGACGGGCGAGGCGGAAGGTCTCGTCCGGCGTATGGGTGCGCAGGAACCCGCGGTCGAACCAGCGGGCGCTTTCCAGCTCGTCGTTGCCGGTGTCGATGTCGAAGTTGGTGGCCCGCGCGGTGAAACCCAGCATCAGCGACGACGGGAAGGGCCAGGGCTGCGACGAACGGTAGCGGATGTCGGTCACGGTCAGCCCGACCTCCTCGAACACCTCGCGGGCGACGGTGTCCTCCAGGCTTTCGCCCGGCTCGACGAAGCCGGCCAGCACCGAATGCATGCCGGGCGGGAAGCGGCTCTGGCGGCCCAGAACGATCCGGTCGCCGCCGTCATGGACCAGCATGATCACCGCCGGGTCGGTGCGCGGGAAATGGTGGGTGGCGCAGCCGGGGTTGGTGCAGAGCCGCACATGGCCGCCCTCCGCCGACGCGGCGGGCGACCCGCAGACCCCGCAGAAGCGGTGGCGGGCGTTCCACCAGACCATGCCGCGGGCGTAGGCGCACAGCGCCGCCTCCCCCTCCGGCATCAGCGGACCGGCGGCGCGCAGATCCTCGAAACGGCCGAGGCCCTGCAGGGCGGGCAGAGCGTCCGGTTCCTCCACCATCGACAGGTCGACGGTAAAGAGCGGGGCACCATCCTCCATCAGCCCGAGGAAGATCGGCACCGCGTCCAGCCCCTCGGCAGGCAGTTGCACGGCGCGCGGCGCATCGTCCGGGCCGGCGACGAAGCTTTTGGTCTGCCACACCGGCAGAACGCGGGATGCAGGGGCGAGCCAGGCCTCCGTCAGCCAATCCTCGTCCTTGCGGCGGAGGGAGGCGCGGTCGATTGGCGTGGCGGCGTAGATGTTGGGTCGGTTCGTCATGGCCGATGGAGGCTGCCACAAGCGGTGACGGGCGGAAAGCCCCGCCTTAAGGCCAGTTGCCCGCAGTCCGGTTGCCCGCGGTCCGGTTGCCCCCTGAGCGGTCGTTCGGCAGCGGTTCCGCCCCCGGCAGCGTGGGCGGGGCGCTTTCGGGTTTCCGGGGCGGGTCCACGCCGTTAGGATGCGGCACTCATATCGACAGCAGCTTCAAGGAGCGACCATGACCGAACCCTGCCCCGCCCCGATGGTGGCGCTCGCCCAGCGGTTGGCCGACTCCAGCGGCAGCGTGGTCCGCCGCTATTTCCGCACCCCCGTCGCCATCGACGACAAGGCCGACGCCTCGCCGGTCACCATCGCCGACCGCGAGGCGGAGCATGTCATCCGCACCATCATCGAAAGCCAGCGCCCGGATGACGGCATCTATGGCGAGGAGCACGGCACCAAGAACCTGGACGCCGAATGGGTGTGGGTGATCGACCCCATCGACGGCACCAAGTCCTTCATCACCGGGCGGCCCATCTTCGGCACGCTGATCGCCCTGCTGCACCGTGGCCGTCCGGTGATGGGCATCATCGACCAGCCCATCGTCGGCGACCGCTGGATCGGCGTCGAAGGCCGGCCGACCACCCACAACGGCCAGCCGGTGCGCGTGCGCCCCTGCCCCGGCGGTCTGCCTGCCGCCATGTTCGGCACCACCTCCCCCGACCTGTTCCCCGGCAGCGATTACGACGCCTACCGCCGTGTCGCGGCCAAGGTGAAGACCGCCTCCTATGGTGGGGACTGCTACACCTACGGCCTGCTGGCGTCCGGCTATTACGATCTCGTCGTCGAATCGGGGCTGAAGCTGTACGACTTCGCGGCGCTGGTGCCGGTGGTGACCGGGGCCGGCGGGCTGATGACGGATTGGGAGGGCAAGCCGCTCGACGCCAACTCCAGCGGCCGGGTGATCGCCGCCGGCGACCCGCAGACCCACCGGGACGCCATGAAGGTTCTGGCTGGCTGATCGGGGCAAGCTGATTCGTTACTGTCATACGTCCATTCGGAAACCGAAATGACCACTATCGCCCCGCCCACCCGTTCCGTATTCGAAACGTCTCCCGAAAAGCTGCGGCCATTCCTGGAGGGGCTGGCTGCGCGGGTGTCGGGTGGGTCGAACTGGCTGGTGCGCAAGAAGACAGTCTGCGACCTGCTGCTGGGTCTCGACGCCTTCTTCGCCCTCCCCGCGGCCGAACGGCAGGCCCTGATGAGCGACGAGGCCACCCCGGCGGACAGCGTGGACGCGGACGGCGGCCCGGAGGATTTCCGCAAGGTCCTGCCGCTCTACGTCGGGGCGATCCTGGAAAGGCTGAAGGAGACGACCATTACGGCTCCGGAACAGGCCGCCATCTACCTGCTGTCCATCCACCCCGAACATCAGGCGGCGGCGGAAGCCTGGATGCTGGCCGACCCGCGCAACGGGAAGTCGGTGCGCAAGCTGATGCGGACCGACCGCCGCTATCGCCAGTTGATGGACCGCATGGCCGACCATTGGCGGACCGCGCGGAACGGCGGAGCTTGAGACGGAATAGCGCTTGACCGGGGAGCGGACGTGGCAATCTAACCAGAACGCCCGCTCCCGACACAGGATTGCCGATGCGCCGCCTTCTCGCCGTTGCCGCCACGATCCTGACCCTCGCCGCGCCGGCCGCCTTCACGTCGGCCGCATTCACATCGGCACAGGCAGCGACAAAGACCGTCACCGCGCTGAAGCAGTTCGGGGAGCCGCAGTTCAAGCCGGGCTTCACCCATTTCCCCCACGTCAACCCGGATGCGCCCAAGGGCGGGTCGGTCGGGCTGGCCGAATCGCAGCCGGGAACCTACGACAGCCTGAACACGCTGATCCTGCGCGGGGTGCGGCCGCGGACGCTGGGGCTGATCTCCGACACGCTGATGGTCGGTTCCGGCTGGGAGCAGGACGCCGCCTACGCCCATATGGCGGAAAGCGTGGAGGTGCCCGACGATTACGGCTGGGCGGTCTTCACGCTGCGCCAGGGCGCCCGCTGGCATGACGGCACGCCGATCACCAGCGCCGACGCCGTCTTCACCTGGGACGCGATCCAGGCCCATGGCGCACCCTTCATCAAGTCCTTCCTCGACCACACCGCCAAGGTGGAGGCGCTGGACGAGCGCCGCTTCAAGATCACCTTGACCGGCACGGGGGAGATCAAGCCGATCATCGACTTCGCCGTCACCTTCGCGCCGCAGCCCAAGCATTGGTGGACGGCGCAGGGGCGCGACATCTCCAAGACGACGCTGGAGCCGGTGCTGGGCAGCGGTCCTTACCGGATCAAAACGGTCGATCCCGGCCGCTCCATCACCTACGAGCGGGTGGCCGACTGGTGGGCGAGGGATCTGCCGACCGCCCGCGGCTTCTACAATTTCGACACGGTGAAGGACGACTTCTACCGCGACGACGACGTGATGTTCGAGGCGTTCAAGGCCGGCGCCTACGACTTCCGCGGCGAATACCGGGCGCAACGCTGGACCACCGGCTATGATTTCCCCGCCGCGCGCGACGGCCGCGTCCTGAAGCTGGAGGTGCCGAGCGAACTGCCTCTGGGCGCCCAGGGCTACCGCCTCAACACCCGCCGCGACAGGTTCGCCGACCCCCGCGTGCGCGAGGCGCTGGCCCTGCTGTTCGATTTCGACTGGATCCGGAAGAACATCCTGTATGGCCAGTACAGCCGCACGCTCAGCAACTTCCCCAATTCCGACTTCGGGGCCAAGGGTCCGCCCGGCCCGGCGGAGCTGGCGCTGCTGGAGCCCTTCAAGGCGCAGCTGTCAGAACGGCTGCTGACCCAGCCCTTCACCCTGCCCACCACCGACGGCAGCGGCAACAACCGCGCCCAGGTGCGCGAGGCGACGCGCCTGTTCAAGGAGGCCGGCTGGGAGACCCGCAACGGCAAGCTGACCAATGTGAAGACCGGCGAGGCGATGACGCTCGAGTTCCTCGACGGCACCGGCGCGCTGACCCGCGTCACCCAACCCTACATCGAGACCCTGCGCCGGGTCGGCATCGACGCGTCCTTGCGCATCGTCGACACCGCCCAGTATCAGGCGCGGCTGGACGAGTTCGATTTCGACGCCATCGTCGTCAATCTCAGCTTCTTCACCCCGCCGGGCACCGAACTGCGCGGCTATTTCGGCTCCGCCGCCGCCGGCATCAAGGGATCGGCCAACTATTCCGGCATCCATGACCCGGTCGCCGACGCGCTGATCGAAAAGGCGCTGGCCGCCAAGGATCTGGACTCCGTTCAGGCCGCCACCCGCGCGCTCGACCGCGTCCTGCTGTGGGGCTTCTACATGGTGCCGCAATGGTACAACGCCGAAAGCTGGATCGCCCACAAGGCGTGGCTGGCGCATCCGACGGTCTGGCCGAAATACGACCAGGATTATCGCAGCACCAATTTCCCGGCGACCTGGTGGGTGAATGCGGCAGGGAAGGCGGCGCAGCCTTGATGACGCCCCATTGCGGGGCTAACTCCATCAGTCCGAACGGCTTTTTGGACAACAATCGAGGGAGGGGATCGGGCATGACTTGTCGGATGCGGTGGCTGGGCACCGGCGTGACGGCTGCGATGACGGGGACGGCAATGGCGGCGCTTCTGCTGCTGGCGACACCCGTCGCGGCGCAGGAAAAGGGCAGCCACGCCCTCGCCCTGCACGGCAAGCCGAAATACGGGCCGGACTTCCAGCATCTCGACTACGTCAATCCCGACGCCCCGAAGGGCGGCGAGGTCAAGCTGATGGCCTTCGGCGGCTTCGACAACCTGAACCCCTTCATCCTGCGTGGACAGGCCGCCGCCGGCTCCGGGCTGCCGTTCGAGACGCTGACGACCAGCAACGGCGACGAGGCGATCACCGAATACGGCCTGCTGGCCGAGACCATCCAGGTCGCCGACGACCGCAGTTGGGTCGCATTCACCCTGCGGCCCGAAGCCCGCTTCCACGACGGCAAGCCGGTCACCGTCGACGACGTGATCTGGAGCTTCGACACGCTGCGCGAAAAGGGCCATCCGGTCTACCGCACCTACTACGCCGACGTGACGAAGGCGGAGAAGACCGGCGAACGCACGGTCAAATTCTCGTTCCGGGATGGCAACAACCCCGAGCTGCCGGTCATCATGGGCCAGCTGCCGGTTCTGCCCAAGCATGCCTTCGCCGACCGCGACTTCGCCACCACGACGCTGGAGCCGCTGGTCGGCAGCGGCCCCTACAAGGTGGCGGACGTGCAGGCCGGCCGTGCCATCACCTATGAGCGGGTGAAGGACTGGTGGGCGAAGGACCTGCCGATCAACCGCGGCCGCTACAATTTCGACCGCATCCGCTACGACTATTACCGTGACCTCGATGTGGCCTTCGAGGCGTTCAAGGCCGGCGCCTATGATTTCCGGCTGGAGAATTCGTCGAAGAACTGGACCACCGGCTACAATGTCCCGGCGGTGCAGAACGGCCAGATCGTCAAGGAGGAGCTGAAGCACGAGGACCCGCAGGGCATGCAGGCCTTCGCCTTCAACATCCGCCGCCCGATCTTCCAGGACCGCCGCGTGCGCGAGGCGCTGAATTACCTGTTCGATTATGAATGGACGCGCGCCAACCTGTCCTACGGCCTCTATCAGCGCACCAGGAGCTATTTCGCCAACACCGAACTCGCCTCCACCGGCCTGCCTTCCCCCGCCGAGCTGAAGCTGCTGGAGCCCTTCCGCGGCCAGATCCCCGACGAGGTGTTCACCAAGCCCTACGAGCCGCCGAAGACCGACGCCAGCGGCAACATCCGCGGCAACCTGCGCACCGCGCTGGGCCTGCTGAAGGACGCCGGCTGGGAGTTGAAGAACGGCAAGCTGGTCAACGCGCAGGGCCAGCCCTTCCGCTTCGAGATCCTGCTGGTGCAGGCCGACATGGAGCGCATCGTCCAGCCCTTCGTGCGCAATCTGGAGCGCGCCGGCATCGAGGCGCAGATCCGCGTGGTGGACAGCGCGCAGTACCAGAACCGCACCGATAATTTCGATTACGATATGATCATCGAGCGGTTCGCGCAGTCGTTGTCGCCCGGCAACGAACAGCGCGACTACTGGGAATCGTCGCGCGCCGACCAGCCGGGAAGCCGCAACGCCATCGGCATCAGGAACCCGGCCATCGACAAGCTGGTGGAAACGCTGATCGCAGCCCCCGACCGCGAGGCGCTGATCACCGCCACCCGTGCGCTGGACCGCGTGCTGCTGTGGAACTGGTACGTCATCCCGCACTGGCACGACACCGTCTACCGCGTCGCCTATTGGAACCGATTCTCCCATCCGGCGGTTGCCCCGAAATACGGTCTGGGCTTCACGGACAGCTGGTGGATCGATGCGGAAAAGAACGCCAAGCTGGCCAACAGCGCGCGCCGCACGGCTCCCTAAACTGTCTGACCTGCGCAACGGTCTGGTTTAAGCTGTCTTATCCTTGAGGATTGGGGAGGGTCGGGACACCCGCGATGCTGGCCTACATCATCCGCCGCCTGTTGCTGATCATCCCCACCCTGTTCGGGATCATGGTGATCAATTTCCTGATCGTTCAGATCGCCCCCGGCGGCCCGATCGAGCAGATGATCGCCCGCGTCCAGGGCACCGCGGTGGAGGCGACGTCCCGCATCGGCGGCACCGCCGGCGGCGACGCCAACACCGCCCAGCGCCAGAATCAGACCGCCGGCGACAGCGGCGGCAAGTATCGCGGTGCCCAGGGCCTGGACCCCGCCTTCATCAAGCAGCTGGAGAAGGAATTCGGCTTCGACAAGCCGATCCACGAACGCTTCATCCACATGATGTCGAACTACATCGTGTTCGATTTCGGGACCAGCTACTTCCGCGACCGCCGGGTGGTCGATCTGGTTCTGGAAAAGATGCCGGTGTCGATCTCGCTCGGCATCTGGACGACGCTGATCGTCTATCTGGTTTCCATACCCCTGGGCATCGCCAAGGCGGTGCGCGACGGGCAGCCCTTCGACGTCTGGACCTCCGGCGTGGTCATCGTCGGCTACGCCATCCCCAGCTTCCTGTTCGCGGTGCTGCTGATCGTGGTGTTCGCCGGCGGGCGCTACCTCGACTGGTTCCCCTTGCGCGGGCTGGTGTCCGACAATTGGAGCGACCTGCCCTGGTACAAGCAGATCCTCGACTATTTCTGGCACATGGCGCTGCCGGTGATCTCCATGGTGATCGGCGGCTTCGCCGGCCTGACCATGCTGACCAAGAACTCCTTCATGGAGGAGATCGGCAAGCAGTACGTCACCACCGCGCGGGCCAAGGGCCTGACGGAAAACCGCGTGCTGTACGGCCATGTCTTCCGCAACGCCATGCTGATCGTCATCGCCGGCTTCCCCGGCGCCTTCATCGGCATCCTGTTCACCGGCGCCATGCTGATCGAGGTGATCTTCTCGCTGGACGGGCTGGGGCTCTTGGGCTTCGAGGCGGCGATCAACCGCGACTATCCGGTGATGTTCGGCACGCTCTATTTCTTCACGCTGCTGGGGCTGATCATGAATCTGGTCGGCGACATCACCTATGTGATGGTCGATCCCCGGATCGACTTCGAATCGCGGAGGGTGTGATGACTCCGCTGACCCGGCGCCGGCTGGCCAACTTCAAGGCGAACCGCCGCGGTTTCTGGTCCTTCTGGATCTTCTTGGTGCTGTTCGTCCTTTCGCTGGGGGCGGAGTTCATCGCCAACGACAAGCCGTTGCTGGTCGAGTACGAGAACCAGTATTACTGGCCGGTCTTCCAGACCTATCCCGAGACCACCTTCGGCGGCGAGTTCGAGACGGAGACCGACTACCGCGACCCCTTCGTCCGCGACCTGATCAACGCCAAGGGCTGGATGGTCTGGCCGCCGATCCCCTACAGCTATCGCACCATCAACTACAACCTTCCGGTCCCCGCCCCAGCCCCGCCGTCCGCCGACAACTGGCTGGGCACCGACGACCAGGGGCGCGACGTGGTGGCGCGGCTGATCTACGGCTTCCGCATCTCGGTGCTGTTCGGGCTGGTGCTGACTGCCTTCTCCTCCGTCGTCGGCGTGGCGGCGGGTGCGGTCCAGGGGTATTTCGGCGGACTGACCGACCTGCTGTTCCAGCGCTTCATCGAGATCTGGCAGGGGTTGCCGACCCTGTTCCTGCTGATCATCCTGGCCAGCGTGGTGACGCCGACCTTCTGGTGGCTGCTGGGCCTGCTGCTGCTGTTCTCGTGGACGGCGCTCGTCCATGTGGTGAGGGCGGAGTTCCTGCGGGCGCGCAACCTGGATTACGTGCGCGCAGCCAAGGCGCTGGGCGCCGGCGACATGACCATCATGGTCCGCCATGTGTTGCCCAACGCGATGGTGGCGACGCTGACCTTCATGCCCTTCATCCTCAACGGCTCCATCACCACGCTGACGGCGCTGGACTTCCTCGGCTTCGGCCTGCCGCCCGGCTCGCCGTCGCTGGGCGAACTGCTGGCCCAGGGCAAGGCGAACCTGCAGGCGCCGTGGCTCGGCCTGACCGCCTTCTTCGTGCTGGCCATCATGCTGAGCCTGCTGATCTTCATCGGCGAGGCGGTGCGCGACGCCTTCGATCCGCGCAAGACCATCGCCCAGATGTCCACCGCGCTGCCGGGGGATGCCGCCGCGGCGACCGCGGCGCGCAAGGAGGCGGCGGAGTGACGATGACGACCGTTAAGAGCCCGACATGACCATCATGCCCCCCAACCCCGACCTTCTGTCCGTACGGGGCCTGCGCGTCGATTTCCGGTCGGGCGGCGGTGCGACGCAGGCCGTCAAGGGCGTGTCCTTCGACATCCAGAAGGGCGAGACGGTGGCGCTCGTCGGCGAGTCGGGCTCCGGCAAGTCGGTGACGGCCCTGTCGATCCTGCAGCTGCTGCCCTACCCGATGGCGCACCACCCCGCCGGCTCGATCCGCTTCCGCGACACCGAGCTGCTGGGCGCCGAGGAGAAGACCCTGCGGCAGGTGCGCGGCAACCGCATCGCCATGATCTTCCAGGAACCGATGACCTCGCTGAACCCGCTGCACAGCATCGAGCGGCAGATCAACGAGACCCTGGTCCTGCACAAGCGCCTGTCGACCGGCGCCGCCCGAGCCCGCACGCTGGAGTTGCTGCGCCTCGTCGGCCTGCCCGACCCGGAAAAGCGGCTGACCGCCTACCCGCACGAACTGTCGGGCGGCCAGCGCCAGCGCGTGATGATCGCCATGGCGCTCGCCAACGAACCCGACCTGCTGATCGCCGACGAGCCCACGACGGCGCTCGACGTCACCATCCAGGCGCAGATCCTGGCGCTGCTGAAGGATCTGCAGAGCCGCTTCGGCATGGCGCTGCTGCTGATCACCCACGACCTGGGTGTGGTGCGCAAGATGGCGGACCGCGTCTGCGTGATGAACCAGGGCGAGATCGTCGAGCAGGCCAAGGTCGACGACCTGTTCATCCGCCCGCGCCATCCCTACACCCAGAAGCTGCTGTCGGCCGAACCGCGCGGCAACCCGCTGTCGCCGCCGGAGGATGCGGCGGAGGTGATGGCCGCCGACAAGCTGAAGGTGCATTTCCCGATCAAGAAGGGGCTGCTGCGCCGTACCGTCGGCCATGTGAAGGCGGTGGACGGCGTCGACGTGGCGGTCCGCCGCGGCCACACCGTCGGCGTCGTCGGCGAATCGGGATCGGGCAAGACCACGCTGGGCTTGGCTCTGCTCCGCCTGCACGCCAGCCAGGGCGCCATCCGCTTCGACGGCACCGACATCCAGGGCTGGCAGCCGAAGCGCCTGCGGGGCTTGCGTCGCGAGATGCAGATCGTTTTCCAGGACCCCTATGGCAGCCTGTCGCCCCGCCTGTCGGTCGGCCAGATCATCGGCGAGGGGCTGGGCATCCACGGCATCGGCGATCGCAGCGAACGCGAGGCGATGGTTGCCCGCGCCCTGGAGGAGGTCGGGCTGCCGCCGGAAGCCCGCAACCGCTACCCGCACGAGTTCTCCGGCGGCCAGCGCCAGCGCATCGCCATCGCCCGCGCCCTGGTGCTGAAGCCGAAATTCGTCGTGCTGGACGAGCCGACCTCGGCGCTGGACATGTCGGTGCAGGCGCAGATCGTCGATCTGCTGCGCGACATCCAGGCCCGCCACAACCTCGCCTACCTGTTCATCAGCCACGATCTGCGGGTGGTGCGGGCGCTGTCCAGCCACGTCATGGTGATGAAGGACGGCAAGGTGGTCGAACAGGGGCCGACCCAGCGCATCTTCGAGGAGCCGCGCGAGGACTACACCCGCGCCCTGCTCGCCGCCGCGCTGAACCTGGAGGCGGTGGAGTCGCCGGCGGTGCGGACCTGAGTGGTCGGCGTGAGGCGTCAGGACACGAGGCATGGGCTTTATCCGCGACCTCTCCGCGGGTAGGGTAGCCCTCCCCTCGCACTGACCGACGCCGCCGCCATGACCGACACCGCCCCGCAAGACGCCGCCCGCCTCGCCGAAGCCGTCCGGTCGGGCGACCGGCGGGCGCTGGCCCGCGCGATCACGCTGATCGAATCGACGCGCGCCGACCATCGCGCCACCGCCGACGCGCTGCTGGCGGCGCTGCTGTCTTACACCGGCAACTCGGTGCGACTCGGAATCTCTGGCGTGCCGGGGGTTGGCAAATCGACCTTCATCGAGGCGTTCGGGCTGCATGTCATCGGGTTGGGGCACAAGGTCGCGGTGCTGGCAGTCGATCCGTCGTCGCAGCGCACCGGCGGCTCGATCCTGGGCGACAAGACCCGCATGGTCGACCTGTCGCGCGAAGCCGACGCCTTCATCCGCCCTTCCCCGGCGGGTGCGACGCTGGGCGGGGTGGCGCGCCGCACGCGCGAGGCGATGCTGATCTGCGAGGCCGCCGGCTTCGACGTGATCGTGGTGGAGACGGTCGGCGTCGGCCAGTCGGAGACCGCGGTCGCCGACATGGTGGACCTGTTCATGCTGCTGCTGCTGCCGGCCGGCGGCGACGAGCTGCAGGGCATCAAGAAGGGCATCGTCGAACTGGCCGACCTCGTCGTCGTCAACAAGGCCGACGGCGACCTCGCCGCCACTGCCCGCCACACGGTGGCCGACTATCGCCACGCGCTGGCCCTGCTGCGCCATGGCGACTGGCGGGTGCCGGTGCTCAGCTGCTCCGCCGTGAAGAAGGTGGGAATCGACACCGTGTGGGACACCATCGGCGAGCACAAGGCCCTGACCGAAGCCAACGGCGCCCGCGCCACCCGCCGGGCCGAACAGGCACGTGCCTGGCTGTGGAGCGAGATCCGCGAGACGCTGATCGACCGCTTCCGCTCCCACCCCGCCGTGCGGGCCGATCTGGCGCGACTCGAGGCGGAGGTGACCGCCGGCACGACCATCCCGGCGGCGGCGGCCCACACTCTCCTGGGGCGTTTCCTCGACCAGACGGGCGGCGCATAACCCGTTCAGCTTATGTTGCACCGCAACAAATTCGTTGCGCCGCACCACCCGTAGGGCTATTCTGCATCGGGCGGGAAAGGGGCGACATGCGCCGATTCGACCTTGTCGATTCGTCATGTCGCTTGGGCCGGGGTGCCCGCGGTCTCCTGGGGTTACGCCGGAGCGGCCTTTCCGTTTCCGCCAATGTGCCTTTTCTACGGGAGACAACGCCATGACCGCTCAGCCGACCCCCGCCGCCGTCCTGACCCTGTTCAAGACCAACGCCCAGACTACTGCCGCCAAATCCGCGCGCGTCGCCACCCTGGTCCAGGACGGCTACCGCCGCTGGTTCGACGGCGTGACCGCATCGGTCAACGACGCCAGCCGTCTGGCCGCCGGGCTGGGCAAGGCCCGCACCCCGGCCGATCTGGCCGCGCTGCAGCGCGATTGGCTGTCCACCACCCAGGCCCGTGTGACCGAGAGCGTGCAGGGTTTCCTGGACGTCTCCACCAAGATTGCCGCCGAGATCACCACCCTGCCGACGCCGGCCGTCGATGCGGCCCCGGTTGCCGCTCCGGCCCCGGAGGTCGAGGCTCCGACGCCGGCCCCGGTGACGGTCACCGCCCCGGTGGTCGAGATGCCGAAGGTCGAAGCCCCCAAGGTCGAAGCCCCTAAGGTCGAAGCCAAGATCGAGGCCCCCGTTCCGGCCCCGGTCGTCGAGGCCCCGGAAGCTGCTCCGGAGCCCGCCCCGGTGAAGGCCGCAGAGACCGCTCCGGTCGCCGCCACCGCCGCCAAGCCGGTCGAGGTTTCCGTCGAGACGCTGGTCGAGGCTGTGAAGGCCGAGAAGGCCGCGGCCAAGCCGGCGCCGCGCCGCGCCGCCAAGCCGGCGTCGAAGACCTCCACCGCCGTGAACTGACACCCGTCAGGACAAGGCATTTAGAGAAAGACCGGACGCGGCGCGTCTCTTCGCCAGATCGAAGAGGCCGCCACGCTTCGACTCTCCACACTCCCGCGACGACTCAGGTTTTGATGGGTTCGTCGCGGATCCCGGCTTGACGACGGCACTTTTGTTCGACTATATAGCGGCCTCCTTCGGGCGGCAGGCCGTCCGTTACCGGGTTTCATTTGCTAAAGTAAAGGATCAGTCCGATGGCACGTCGGTGCTCCGTGACCGGCAAGGGCACGCAGTTTGGCAACAACGTCAGCCACGCCAACAACAAGAATCGCCGCCGCTTCCAGCCGAACCTCCAGGAAACGTCGCTGCTCAGCGACAGCCTGGGGCAGCTGGTGCGTCTGCGCCTCTCGGTGAACGCGATCCGCTCGATCGAGCACAAGGGCGGCCTCGACGCCTTCCTGCTCGATGCGAAGGACGCCGTGCTGAGCCTGGATGCCCGTCGCATCAAGCGCCGGATTTCCAAGGCCCAGGAGAAGCAGCAGGCCGCGGCCTGATCGCTTCCCGGCTTCTGGGGCGCGTTTGGTGTGCTGAGGCGGGGCGCTTGCCGCTCCGCTAGCGAGATTTAGGACGCGTACAGGACGATTCCGACTCCCGGTAAGAGAGCGGCGCGCGACATCCGAAAGGGTGCCGCGCGTTTCGTCGTTTTTGGGGGGTGTTGCGATCTGCCGAGTTGGCCCCCACCTAGCCTCCCCCGCTGGGCGGGGGAGGGACTGCCGCCGCTTTTCCGATCAAGCACTGGTCCCCTCCCCCGCCCAGCGGGGGAGGGTTAGGGTGGGGGCACCGGGCGAGAACTCACTCCCCCGACAGCTCCTCCGGATCCTCCGCATCCACCACCCGCCGGGCGATCTCATACCCGAACCCCGCCCGTCCCAGCGCCGCCATGTCCTTCTCGCGGTGCGCTTCGCGCTGCTCCGGCCGCCGGTAGGGACCCAGCCGCCGCCGCTTCGCCAACGCCAGCGCCGCGGTCAAATCCAAATCCGGCCCGACATCCTCGCGCAGGCTGTCCAGCGCCTTGTCGGCCTCGTCGCGGCCGATGCCCTTGCCGGCCAGCTTCTGGGCAATCAGCCGGGTGGAGGCACCGCGGCGGTGCAGGCTCTCCGTTCGCATGCGGGCATAGGTCTCGTCGTTCAGCAGGCCGCTGCGGACATAGCGGGCGAGCAACTCGTCGACCCAGCGCGCGCCCTCCTCGCGGTCGGTGCCGTGGGCCTTGGCCGACAGGTCGACCTTGCGCATCAGCACCCGGCGCAGGTTGGCCGTCGAGCTGGCGAAGCGTTCCAGGTAATGCAGCGCCGCGTTCTCCAGATATTGCGGCGTGACGCGCTTGGGCGGCTTGCGGGCCGGCGAAGACGGGCGCTTGTCGTCGGTGTTCATGGCAGTCCCTTCGGCGGCGGCGGTTGCCGGATGGGTGGGCCGCACGTACAGTCCGGGGCTTTCTCGGCAGTCCGTGGCCTTGCCGGCGCCGCTACCCAAAAGGCAGATCGTGACGCGATGACCCTTCCCCTTCCTCCCATGCCGCGCAATGTCGGTTCCGTCAACTGGATCGGCCTGTGGACGCTCTACGCACGCGAGGTACGGCGCTTCGTCAAGGTGCACCAGCAGACCGTCTGGGCGCCGGTGGTGACGACCCTGCTCTATTACGCGGTGTTCGCCCTGTCGCTCGGTTCCGCCGTGCGGATGGTCGGAGAGACGCCCTTCCTGCAATTCCTGGCGCCCGGCCTGATCATGATGGCGATGGTGCAGAACGCCTTCGCCAACACCTCCTCCTCCATCGTGATCGCCAAGGTCCAGGGCAATATCGTCGACATCCTGATGCCGCCGCTGTCGCCGATGGAGCTGGTCAGCGGCTTCGTGCTGGGCGGCGTCACCCGCGGCATCGTGGTCGGTCTGGTGACGGGCCTCGCCATCTGGGCGGTGATCCCGATGCAGATGCCGCATCCGGGCTTCGTGCTGTTCCATGCGGTGATGGCGTCGATGCTGCTGTCGCTGCTGGGTCTGGTCGGCGGCGTCTGGTCGGAGAAGTTCGACAACATCGCGGCGGTGACCAACTTCGTGGTGACGCCGCTGTCCTTCCTGTCCGGCACCTTCTATTCGGTCGACACCCTGCCGCCGGTCTTCTGGTGGATCGCCCATTTCGACCCGTTCTTCTACATGATCGACGGCTTCCGCTATGGCTTCATCGGCACGTCGGACGGGTCGCGCTGGCTGGGCGTGATCGTGATGCTGGGGGTGAATGCCGGGCTGTGGTGGCTGGCCTGGCGCATGTTCAAGACGGGTTACAAGCTGAAGGCGTGAAACACCGGAAAGTCCTGCGTCTTTTCCGCCCTATCCGTTGACAGAACCGATCGATCTTCGGATATTTGCCGTTCCCGGCGGCCAGCCATGGCCGCCGGATTTTCCTTTTTGGGAGACCAAAGCCGTGATCCCCGTCGTTATGCCCACATACGCCCGCGCCGACATCGTGTTCGAGCGTGGTCAAGGTCCGTATCTCTACGCGACCGACGGGCGACGATTCCTCGACTTCGCCGCCGGCGTCGCGGTGAACGCCCTGGGTCACGCGCATCCCTATCTGGTGGAAAAGCTGACCGAGCAGGCGAACAAGCTGTGGCACACCTCCAACCTGTTCCGGGTCGCCGGGCAGGAGAGCCTTGGCAAGCGCCTGACCGAGGTCACCTTCGCCGACACCGTGTTCTTCACGAATTCCGGCGCGGAAGCGTGGGAATGCGGCGCCAAGGCCGTCCGCAAGTACCACTATGACTCCGGCAACCCGCAGAAGAACCGCATCATCACCTTCGAGCAGGCTTTCCACGGCCGCACGCTGGCCGCCATCTCGGCCGCCAAGCAGGAGAAGCTGGTGCATGGCTTCGACCCGCTGCTGGACGGCTTCGACCAGGTGCCGTTCGGCGACCTCGACGCCGTGCGCGCCGCCATCACGCCCCAGACCGGCGGCATCTGCGTCGAGCCGATCCAGGGCGAAGGCGGCATCCGCGCCGGTTCGGTGGAGTTCCTGCGCGGCCTGCGCGCTCTGTGCGACGAGCATGGCCTGCTGCTGTTCCTGGACGAGATCCAGTGCGGCATGGGCCGCACCGGCAAGCTGTTCGCCCATGAATGGGCCGGCATCACGCCGGACGTCATGTGCGTCGCCAAGGGCATCGGCGGCGGTTTCCCGCTCGGCGCCTGCCTGGCGACGGAGCGTGCGGCGTCGGGCATGACCGCCGGCACCCACGGCTCCACCTATGGCGGCAACCCACTGGCGACCGCCGTCGGCAACGCCGTGCTGGACGTCATGCTGGCGCCGGGCTTCCTGGACGACGTCCGGAAGACCTCGGCCTATCTGCGCGGCCGCCTGGAGGAGCTGATCGCCAAGCATCCGGCGATGTTCCTGGAACTGCGCGGCCAGGGCCTGATGCTGGGCCTGAAGCTTGGCCAGCCGGTGGGCGATGTGGTGGCGAAGCTGCGCGCCAACGGCCTGCTGTCGGTCCCGGCCGGCGACAATGTGGTGCGGCTGCTGCCGCCCCTGAACATCGGCGAAGCCGAAGTGAATGAAGCCGTCGGAATTCTCGACCGGACGGCGCAGGAGTGCGTGGGATGAGCGGCGACAACAACAGCGCCAACAACGGCGTTCGGCACTTCCTCGACATCGACCGGATGGACGGCGCCACCCTGCGCCGCCTGCTCGACCATGCCGTCCGCATCAAGGCCGACCTGAAGAAGGACCGGCTGGCCCATTCCACCCTGCTGGCCGGCCGCTCGCTGGCCCTGATCTTCGAGAAGCCCTCGACCCGCACCCGCGTGTCGTTCGAGGTCGGCATGCAGCAGTTCGGCGGCAACGTCGTGGTGCTGAAGCCCGATGACATGCAGCTGGGCCGCGGCGAGACCATCGGCGACACCGCCCGCGTGCTGTCGCGCTTCGTCGACGCGGTGATGGTCCGCACCACCGGCGAGGAACGGGTGCATGAACTGGCCGCCCATGCCAGCATTCCGATCATCAACGGCCTGACCGACCAGACCCACCCCTGCCAGATCATGGCCGACCTGATGACCTTCGAGGAGCATCGCGGTCCGATCAACGGCCGGACCGTCGCCTGGATCGGCGACTGCAACAACGTCGCGGTCAGCTGGGCCCATGCCGCCGTGCGCTTCGGCTTCGAGATGCGTCTGGCCTGCCCCACCGTCTACGGCCCGTCGCCGGAGCTGCTGGCCTGGGCGGAGCGCGAGGGCACCGGCCGTCTGGTCGTCACCGAATCGCCGGAAGAGGCGGTGCGCGGGGCCGAATGCGTCATCACCGACGCCTGGGCCTCCATGCACAACACCGACGTGGACGAGCGCGCGGCGATCCTCGCCCCCTATCAGGTGAACGAGGCGCTGATGGCCCACGCTCATCCGGACGCGCTGTTCATGCACTGCCTGCCGGCCCACCGGAACGAGGAAGTGACCGATGGCGTGATCGACGGCCGCCATTCGGTGGTCTGGGACGAGGCGGAAAACCGCCTGCACGCCCAGAAGGCCATCCTCGGCTGGTGCATGGGCGTGCTGGACTGAGGGAGCGTTCTGCCCCCACCCTAACCCTCCCCCGCTGGGCGGGGGAGGGGATTCGGCCTTTGTCGGCGCACAGCGGCAGTCCCTCCCCCGCCCGGCTCTCGCACAAAGCCATGCTTTGTGCTGACGCGGCAGGCGGACCGTAGGTCCGCTGAGAGCGGGGGAGGTTAGGTGGGGGCCAGACCTCCCCACGCCCACAGGCCACCCCATGCATGGGTGCCCTGCCGGCCTTGATTCGGCCCCTCCCCGCCCCGATCTTCGGCCCTACGCCTATATCGCCGGTCTCTGTCTTAAGGAATCCGCCCTATGGACGATCCGTCCGTCCGCCCGCTCACCGATGATTTCGTCCTGCCGTTCCAGATCGAGGCGTCGCGCCTGCGCGGCCGCACCATCAAGCTGGGGCCGGCGATCGACGAGATCCTGACTCGCCACGACTATCCGCCCACCGTCGCCCGCTTTCTGGCGGAGACGGCGACGTTGGCCGTGCTGCTCGCCAGCATGCTGAAGTACGAGGGCATCTTCACCCTGCAGACCAAGGGCGACGGTCCGATCCGCCTGATGGTGGCCGACGTCACCTCGGTCGGCGACGTGCGCGCCTATGCCCAGTTCGATCCGGAAGCGCTGGCCAAGGCCGAGCGGGACGTCGAGATCGCCCCGGCCGCGGCGCTGCTCGGCAAGGGCTACATCGCCTTCACGGTGGACCAGGGTCAGGACACCGACCGCTACCAGGGCATCGTCGAGCTGTACGGCAAGACGCTGACCGACTGCGTCCAGCATTACTTCCGCCAGTCCGAGCAGATCGACACCGGCCTGACCGTTTCGGTCGACCGCGAGGTGAAGCCGGACGGCACGCCCGGCCAGTGGCGCACCGGCGGCATCATGATCCAGCGCCTGCCGCAGGAGCAGGGGCTGGTCGCCTCGGATAAGGAAGACGACTGGCGCCGCGCCATGGTGCTGATGGCCAGCGTCACCGGCGACGAGCTGCTGTCGACCGAGATCGCCGCCCCCGACCTGCTCTACCGCCTGTTCCACGAAGACGGCGTGCGGGTCTATGAAGGCCATGCGCTGCGCTTCGGCTGCCGCTGCTCGCGCGAGCGGGTGGAGAACATGCTGCGCAGCCTGCCCCGCGAAGAGGTGCAGGAGCTGAAGATCGACGATGGCCGGGTCGAGGTGACCTGCCAGTTCTGCTCGACCGACTACCACTTCACCGACGCAGATCTCGACCGCGTGTATGGCGCGTAAGCAGTGTGTTGGCGGCCGGTGCCGGAAGGCGCCGGCCGTCCGCTTGCGCTCCCCGCCGGCCTCACCCATACTCTATGTCAAAGCTTGACATATGATCTTGATGGGGACGGCGGCGATGGCGACCAACGTGCATCTCACCCCGGAGTTGGAGCGGTTCGCCCGCGACTGCGTCGAAGGCGGGCGCTACAACAATGTGAGCGAAGTGGTGCGCTCCGGCCTGCGTCTGCTGCAGGAGGCCGAGGAGCGGCGGCAGACCTTCAACGCCATGCTGCTCCAGGCCGAGGCCGAAGCCGACCGTGACGGCAGCGTGGCCATCGACGATGTCCTGGCCGAAGCCGATGCGATCATCGAAGCCAGCGCCGCATCCCACAGCGGCTCCCGCGGCCGATGACCACAGCACTGCTGTCGCCGGCTGCGCGCCGTGACCTGCTGACGGCAATCCGCTGGATCGCCCAGGACAATCCCGGCGCCGCCCGCGCCTTGCGCGATACCCTCGCCCGGACGGCACAGCGAATCGGCACCCATACCCTGGTCGGAACGCAGCGCCCGGACTTGGCCGCCCCGCCCTACCGCTTCGTCAGCCTGACCGGCTTTCCCTATATCGTCGTCTACAATGCCGAGCGCCGGCCGCCGTTGATCGTCCGCATCCTTCACGGTGCCCGCGACCTGCCGGTCGTGCTCGGCGACCTCCCGGACGGCTGAAGAAGTCCGGAAGGCGTTCACCGGAATGGGCGTGATGCACCGGCCCGCCTTGCCGGCTATAGTGCCGCCCCCTTGTCCAACTTCTCCCTCACCCGGAGCCCCCATGCTGTCGCGCCGCCTTGTCCTTGCCGCCGGAACGACCACCCTCCTGCTTGCCGCCTGCCAGAGCACGCCGCCGCGGCCGGCGCCGCGCCCGGTCGATTTCTCCAATTTCGGGCCGATCGTGCTGAATGCCGGCACCATCGACGTGGTCGACGCCTACCGCCCGATGGGGGCCAAGCATGTGGAGGGACGCTCCGCGGTGCCGCCGGCCGAAGCGGTGCGGCGCTGGGCGGCGGAGCGGCTGCAGGCGGCCGGCGGCACGGGGCGCGTGCGCGTCACCATCCGCGACGCCAGCATCGTCGAGGTGGCGCTGCCCACCAAGAAGGGCCTCACCGGCTATTTCACCAACGATCAGGCCCAGCGCTATGACGGCCGGATCGAGGTGGAGATCACCGGCGAGGTGCCGGACACCGGCAATGGCGGCTTCCGCGGCGTGACCCGCTCCAGCGTCACCCATTCCACCACCGTGGCGGAAAACATCTCGCTGGCCGACCGCGAGGCGACCTTCCTGGAGATCACCCGCCGGATGATGGACGACCTGAACGCCCGTCTCGACGCCGGCATCCGCAAGGATCTGGCGCCGATGGTGCGGCGGTGATTTCCCGGCGGTGATTTCCCGGCGCTGATCGCTTCGCCGGGAGTTGGCCCGGCCGAATCCGCCCTAAATCTCCAGCTGCATTCCCAGCTCGACCACACGGTTGGGCGGGATGCAGAAATATTCCGACGCGCTGGTCGACAGTTTCGACAGGAAGATGAACAGCGGTTCCTGCCAGCGCGGCAGGCCGAGCTTGCCGTGGCTGCGGATCAGCGTCTCGCGGCTGACGAAATAGGTGGTCTCCATCGGCTCGAACGGCAATCCTGGAATCCGCTTCGTCTCCAGCGCCTGTGGGATGTCCGGCTCGTCCTTGAAGCCGAAATGGACGATCAGGCGGAAGAAGCCGGCGGACAGCGCCTTCAACTCGAAGCGCCGCTCGTCCGGCACATGGGGCACGTCCTCGATGTCGACGGTCAGCAGCACGACCCGCTGGTGCAGCACCTTGTAATGCTTCAGGCTGTGCAGCAGCCCCGGCGGCAGGCCGCGCGGGTTGCCGGTCAGGAACACCGCGGTGCCCGGAACCCGCTGCACCGACCCGCCCTTCAGCCGCTCCACCAGCAGGTCGAAGGGCAGCGCATCCTCGGCCAGCCGCTTGCGCACCACCTCGCGCCCGCGGCGCCATGTCGCCATCAGCAGGAAGACTGCCGCACCGACCACCAGCGGGAACCAGCCGCCCTCCTCCACCTTGACGAGGTTGGCCAGGAACAGCGCCATGTCGACGGTCAGGAACACCGCCAGCGCCAGCACCGCCTGCCACAGCTTCCAGCGGCCGAGCGAGCGCGCGACCTTGTAGGCCAGCAGCGTGGTCGCCACCATCGTGCCCGTCACCGCGATGCCGTAGGCGGCGGCGAGGTTGCTGGAGGTCTGGAAGGTCAGCACCAGCATGAGAACGCCGGCCAGCAGCAGCCAGTTCAGCTGCGGCATGTAGATCTGGCCCTTCTCATGCTCCGAGGTGTGCATCACCTCCATCCGCGGCAGATAGCGCAGGTGCATCGCCTGCAGCGTCACCGAATAGGCGCCGGAGATCACCGCCTGCCCGGCGATGATGGTCGCCGCGGTCGCCAGCAGCAGAAGCGGCACCTGCGCCCAGTCCGGCGCCAGATGGAAGAAGGGGTTCTCGATCGCATCCGGTTCATGCAGCAGCAGGGCGCCCTGGCCGAAATAGCACAGCAGAAGCGACGGCAGCACGATGGTGTACCAGGCGCCGCGGATCGGCTTGCGGCCGAAATGGCCCATGTCGGCATAGAGCGCTTCCGCCCCCGTCACCGCCAGAACCACGGCTCCCAGCAGCAGGAAGCCGTGCCAGCCGTGGTTGAACAGCATCTCCACGGCATGGCCGGGCCAGACCGCGGCCAGCACGCCGGGATAGCGCACGATCTGCCACAGCCCCAGCACGCCCAGCGTGATGAACCAGACCAGCATCACCGGCCCGAACAGCCGGCCGACCTTCTCCGTCCCGAAGCGCTGCAGCACGAACAGCCCGATCAGGATGGTCAGCGTGATGGGGATGACGTAGTCGTCCAGGGCGGGGGCCACGACATGCAGCCCCTCCACCGCGCTCAGAACCGAGATGGCGGGGGTGATCAGGCTGTCGCCGTAGAACAGCGAGGCGCCCATCACGCCGATGGCCATGACGACGCCGGTGCGCCGGTGCCCCGGCCGCATGCCGCGCAGCGCCAGCGCGGTCAGCGCCAGGATGCCGCCTTCGCCCTGGTTGTCGGCGCGCATGACGAAGACGACGTACTTCACCGTCACCGTGATGATCAACGCCCAGAAGATCAGCGACAGCACGCCCAGGATGACTTCCGGCACCAGCGGAAAGCCGCCGCCCTCGGTCAGGCATTCGCGCAGCGTGTAGAGCGGGCTGGTGCCGATGTCGCCATAGACGACACCCAGCGCCCCCAGCGCGAGCGCGCGCAGCTTCGCCGCATGCTCCCGCCCATCCATGCCTGCTTCCATAACCCGGTCCGCTCCTGTCCCGTTTCACTGCGTCCGTAGAGGACCGCCGCCGGCCTGCCCTGCACATCGTCCGGACCGATCATTGGCATACGCACAGCCATGCCTAAGGTGGCTCGCGGTGGCCGCGCAAGCACCGAATGGCGAAACGCGCCGCCGGGCGGTCCGATCCCCCGCCGATTACACCCTTTCGGTGGTCCGTTCCCATGCGACGGAGCGCGGCACTCGGCACCGTTGCATCCACCGCGTCAACGTGCTTCCATTCATACGTGTACCGCGCGGAGCTCCGAGCCGGCAGCCATGTCCAACGATTTCCTGTTCGCCTCGGACGAGTCCCCCGCAGCACCGCTCCCGGACCGATCCGACTCCGACATCCCGGACCGTCATTCCCCGCCCTGGCTGGTGCTGGTCGCCGATGACGAGCCGGAGGTGCATGCCGTCACCCGGCTGGCGCTGGCCCGCCTGCGCTTCCGCGGCCGGCCCGTCCGCCTGCTGGACTGCACCAGCGCCGCGGAGGCGGAGCGCATCCTGCGCGACACGCCCGGCATCGCGGTCATCCTGCTCGACGTGGTGATGGAGACGGAGGATGCCGGCCTGCGGCTGGTCCGCACCATCCGGGAGGATTTGGGCAACCGGGCCGTCCGCATCGTCCTGCGCACCGGCCAGCCGGCGCAGGTCGCGGAGGAGGACCTCGTCCTCGCCTACGAGATCGACGGCTACACCGCGAAGACGGAGCTGACCGCCCGCCGGCTGTTCACCAGCGTGGTGACGGCGTTGCGCGCCTATGCCGCACTCGAGGCGCTGGAGGGGCAGCTTGCCGAGCGCACCCGCGCGCTGGAGGAGGCGACCGTCCGCCTGAACCGGCTGGCCGTGCTGGATCCGCTGACCGGCGTGTGGAACCGCCGCCGCTTCCTGGAACTGGCGGCGGCGGAACTGGCGCGGGCGCGGCGCTATGGCCGGCCGCTGACGGTCTTCCTGCTCGACCTCGACGGGTTCAAGGCGGTCAACGACGCCCATGGCGACGCCGCCGGCGACGCGGTGCTGCGCGTGGTGGTGAAGCGGATGCGGGCGGCGTTGCGCATCTCCGACCATGTCGCCCGTTCCGGCGGGGAGGAATTCGTCGTGCTGCTGCCGGAGACCGACTCCGCCGGTGCCGCCGTGGTGGCGGAACGGGTGCGCGCCGCCCTGGCCGGCAGCCCGATCATCGTGGAAGACCGTGCCGCCACCGTCGCTGTCGCCGTCACCGCCAGCATCGGGATCGCCCACTGGCTGCCCGGCGAGCCCGGCGTCGAACAGACCCTGCACCGCGCCGAGCGGGCGCTCCGCGCCGCCAAGCAGGCCGGCCGCAACCGGGTGGAACGGGCGCCCGGTTAGGCGCTGAGATCCCGGCGGTGGGGTGTTTCATGTGAAATATCGTTACAGCGCGGCGATTGAACGGCGGGAAGCCAGGGGTTACTCCTATCGTTGGAGGCATCCATCCGGATGGTGCTCCCGATCGGGGATTCGCACATGTGGCAGGACTACGGCAACGCGCTCATCTCCGCCTTCGGGCTGGCGGGCCTGGGGTTCGGCATCGGCAAGCTCGTCATCGTGCTCGGTGAGCGCGCCATCGAGCGGCGCCACGGGTCGGAGGGGGTGCGCGACGTCATCGCCCGCCGCGCCAAGATGGAAACGAAGTTCGAAGCCCGCCGTGCCGACCGCATCCGCGAGCTGAAGGAGCTGGACGGCACGGTGGAGGACGTTCTGCGCCGCCGCAAGGTGATGGAACGCCAGATCGAGGACTCGCGGCAGTCCGGGGAACGGCTGGTCCGCCTGATCGGCGAGGAGGTCCAGGGCAGCCCATGCTACGTCGCGATGGTCGTGAACAAATATGTCGGCACCGGCGCCGCCCAGCAGAGCCAGCATGCGCTGGTCGACCCCACTTGGGCCCAGCCGCAGATGATCGAGGTGTGGGCGCGGTCGATGGCGGAGGCGCGGACGGAGATCGAGCGGCGCTACCCCCCGGCCTTCGGTTATGCGGTGACGCGGATGCAGGAGTTCCTGTCCGCCGACGCTCCCGTCGCCAAGGCCGGTTGAGATCCGGTTGAGATAAGGACGCGCCATGGACAGCATGCCCTACATCTTCGCCGGTCTGGTCGGCCTCGCCTCCCTGTCCGTGTCGCTTCTGCTGGCCATGCGCCGGCTGAAGACCTCGGAGGAGCGGATCGCCAACGCCGTCTCGCGCAAGCAGGCGCAGGTGGAGCGGATCAAGAAGGTCGCCCGCGTCACGCTGCAGCAGGCCCGCGACCTGCGCGACGCCCGCCGCCGCAAGGCGATGGCCGAGCTGGGCTGCGAGGATCTGGAACAGCGCCTGAAGGCCGTCGGTGCCGCCGACCGCCGCATCTATGTGCTGGACGACCGCCGCACCCAGAAGGACCAGGGCTGGCTTCTGCGGGTGGTCAACATCGAATACGGCGCCCGCGTCAACGCCAACCTCACCCCCACCGCGCTGGACAGCTGGAAGCGCGGCCGCCGCTTCCTGGTCTGGGCACTGGACGAGAAGAAGGCCCGCGAGAAGGTCAACGCCCGCTTCCCCGAGAACAAGGGCTTCACGGTCATGGGTGTGGAGTCCTATCTGGGGTAGGGTGTGGCTTCGATAACCCCCACCTAACCTCCCCCGCTCTCAGCGGACCTGCGGTCCGCCTGCCGCGTCAGCACAAAGCCCTGCTTTGTGCGAGAGCTGGGCAGGGGGGACTGCCGCCGCTCTATCGAACAAGCACTTAATCCCCTCCCCCGCCCAGCGGGGGAGGGTCAGGGTGGGGGCAATCGAAGCCGACACGCCCCGCCACAATAATGACACCAATCCCATTTCCGGACTATCATCCCCGCGCGCACCCATCCGCCAGCGCCGGGGAGCCTTGCCATGATCCGTTACGCCGAACTGCAGGTCGCCACCAGCTTCAGCTTCCTGGAGGGGGCGTCGCACCCTGACGAGCTGGCGCTGACCGCTGCGGCGCTGGGGCTGGCGGCGGTGGGGGTGACGGACCGCAATTCGCTGGCCGGCGTGGTGCAGATGCATGCGGCGGCGAAGAAGGCCGGCATCCGGGCGCTGATCGGCTGCCGGCTGGACCTGACCGACGCCGACAGCCTGCTGGCCTACCCGACCGACCGCGCCGCCTATGCCCGGCTGTCGCGGCTGCTGACGCTGGGCAAGATGCGGGCGCCGAAGGGGGAGTGCTTCATCGCCCGCGCCGACGTGCTGGCCCATGCCGAAGGCATGCTGTTCCTGCTGCTGTCGCCCGACCGGCGCGACGAGTCGTTCCTGCGCGAGCTGCGCGCCTGGCGCGGTGGGCTGGCGCGCGGGCAGCTCTATCTGGCGGCGAGCCACCGCTACCAGGGCGACGACGGCCGGCGGCTGCGCTGGCTGGCCGGGCTGGCGGAGGCGGAGGGGGTGCCGCTGGTCGCCACCAACGACGTGCTCTATCACGGCGCCGGGCGGCGGGCGCTGGCCGACGTGATGACCTGCATCCGCCACCACACCACCATCGACGAGGCCGGATGGCGGCTGTCCGCCAATGCCGAGCGCCACCTGAAGCCGGCCGTCGAGATGGTGCGCCTGTTCCGCGACCACCCCGACGCCGTCGCCCGCAGCCTGGAGATCGCCGAGGCCTGCCGCTTCTCGCTGGACGAGCTGCGCTACGAGTACCCCGACGAGGTGGCGGAGGGGCGCGATCCGCAGGACACGCTGGAAATCCTGACCTGGAAGGGTGCGGCCGGGAAGTATCCCGGCGGCATCCCCGATCCGGTCCGGCAGACCGTGGAGCGCGAACTGGCCCTGATCGCCGGCCAGGGCTACGCCCCCTATTTCCTGACCGTCCACGACATCGTCCGCTTCGCCAGGGAACAGGGCATCCTCTGCCAGGGGCGCGGCAGCGCCGCCAATTCCGTCGTCTGCTATTGCCTGGGCATCACCTCGGTCGATCCGACCGAAATCGATCTGCTGTTCGAGCGCTTCATCTCCGCCGCCCGCGGCGAGCCGCCGGACATCGACGTCGATTTCGAGCATGAACGGCGCGAGGAGGTGATCCAGTACATCTACAGGAAATACGGCCGCGCCCGCGCCGGCCTGACCGCCACCGTCATCCGATACCGCGCCCGCAGCGCGTTGCGCGAGGTCGGCAAGGCGATGGGGCTGTCGGCCGATCTGGTGGCGCGGCTGACCGGAACGATCTGGGGCTGGAGCAGCCAGGGCGTGGACGGGGAGCGCGCCCGCTCGCTCGGCCTCGCCCCTGACGACCCGCGCCTGCAGCGGACGCTGGAACTGGCCAACGAACTGATCGGCTTTCCCCGCCACCTGTCGCAGCATGTCGGCGGCTTCGTCATCACCCGCGGCCCGCTGTCCGACCTCTGCCCGGTCGCCAACGCGGCGATGGAAGACCGGACCACCATCGAATGGGACAAGGACGACATCGACGCGCTCGGCATCCTGAAGGTCGACGTTCTGGCGTTGGGCATGCTGACCTGCATCCGTCGCGCCTTCGACCTGATCGAACAGGTGCACGGGCAACGCCGGACGCTCGACAGCCTGCCCAAGGAGGACCCGGCGGTCTACGAAATGCTCTGCCGCGCCGACAGCCTGGGCGTCTTCCAGGTCGAAAGCCGCGCGCAGATGAGCATGCTGCCCCGGCTGAAGCCGCAGACCTTCTACGATCTGGTGATCGAGGTCGCCATCGTCCGCCCCGGTCCGATCCAGGGCGGCATGGTTCATCCCTATCTGCGGCGCCGCAGCGGGGCGGAGGACATCACCTACCCGATGCCGGCGCTGAAGCCGGTCCTCTACAAGACGCTGGGCGTGCCGCTGTTCCAGGAGCAGGCTATGAAGGTCGCGATGGTCGGCGCCGGCTTCACCGCCGAGGAGGCCGACCAGCTGCGCCGCGCCATGGCCGCCTTCCGCCGGACGGGCCAGGTGCGCCTGTTCCACGACAAGTTCATCGCCGGCATGATTGCCAATGGCTGCGACCCCGCCTTCGCCGAACGCTGTTTCCAGCAGATCGAGGGCTTCGGCGAATACGGCTTCCCGGAAAGCCATGCCGCCAGCTTCGCGCGGCTGGTCTATGTCTCCGCCTGGATCAAGCGCCACCACCCAGCCATCTTCGCCGCCGCACTGCTGAACAGCCAGCCGATGGGGTTTTACGCCCCCGCCCAGATCGTCCGCGACGCGCGGGAGCATGGCGTGGAGGTGCTGCCGCCGGATGTGAACCTGTCGGGATGGGATTGCACCATCGAACCCCAGCACCAGTCCCTTCTCCCCCCCGCTCACGCGCAAACGAAGTTTGCGCTGACGCGACAGGCGGACCATAGGTCCGCCGAAAGCGGGGAGAAGGTTAGGATGAGGGGGCTCGGCGGAGCCGAAGAGATTCCCGCGGTGCATCCCCCTCACCCCGACCCTCTCCCCGGGGGGAAGAGGGAGAAGCGCCTCCACCTCCGCCTCGGCCTCCGCCTCATCAAGGGCTTCAGCCCCGAGCACGCCGACGCCCTCGTCCTTTCCCGCGCCGGCGGCTACCGCGACCCCTACGATTTGTGGCAGCGCGCCCGCCTGCCGGTCGCAGCATTGGAAAAGCTCGCGAAGGCCGACGCCTTCCGCTCGGTCGGGCTCGACCGGCGGGCGGCGCTGTGGGCGGTGCGGGCGCTGGGCGACCGGCCGCTGCCGCTGTTCGCGCGACTCGACGGCCCCCCATACAATCCGATGGCCGAAGAGCCCGAAGCCACCCTGCCCGCCATGGCGCTGGGGGAGCATGTGGTGATGGACTACACCAGCCTGTCGCTGTCGCTGAAGGCCCACCCGCTGGCCCTGCTGCGCGACGGCCTGCCCGGCATCACCCCGGCGGAGCGGCTGGCGCAGACGCGCGACGGGCGGCGCCTGACCACCGCCGGGCTGGTGCTGGTCCGCCAGCGGCCGGGCAGCGCCGAGGGCGTCGTCTTCATCACGCTGGAGGACGAGACCGGGATCGCCAACCTCGTCGTCATGCCCGACGCCTTCGAGACCTTCCGCCGCCCGATCATGACCGCGAGGCTGATGGCCGCCACCGGCCGGGTGCAGAACCACGAGGGCGTCGTGCATCTGCGCGTGGAATCGCTGCTCGACCTGACCCACCGGCTGTCCGAACTGACCGGCGAAGACCGGGCCGCCGCCGGCTCTTTCTCCAAGGGCCGCAATTTTCATTGAAGGGACCGGCCATTTTAATTCAGGCCGCCGATTGCTCCTGACATCACGCTGTCAGGAGGGGGTGTGCTATCAAGGGGGCGTGCCGGCACGAACCACGAACATCCCTTCCCCACTTGTCAGGAGCCCGTTCCATGAACAACCCGCATGTCGCCACCTGGTTCGAAATCCCCGCCGCCGACCTCGCCCGTGCCGTGCGCTTCTACGAGGCCGTCTTCGCCACCAAGATGGTCCAGGAGCCCTGCCCCAGCGGCATGAAGATGGCCGTCTTCCCGGCCGACGGCGAAGCCGTGAAGGGCTGCCTGATCGAGCACGAGGCGTGCAAGCCCAGCGCCGACGGCACCACCGTCTACCTGAACGGCGGCGACGACCTGTCCGCCCCGCTGGCCCGTGCCGAGCAGGCCGGCGCCACCATCGTCGTGCCGAAGACGCTGATCACCCCGGAGATCGGCTATTTCGCCCAGTTCATCGACAGCGAGGGCAACCGCGTCGGCCTCTATTCGATGCACTGATCCCGATGCACTGACCCTGCCGACCCGAGCCGCCTTCATGCGCCGCGCCGACCGCCTGTTCCAGATCGTCCAGCATCTCCGCAAGGGGCGGCTGGTGACGGCTGCCGAACTGGCGCGCTGCCTGGAGGTGTCGGAGCGCACCGTCTACCGCGACATGCGCGACCTCGCCTCCTCCGGCGTGCCGGTGGAGGGCGAGGCCGGCGTCGGCTATCTGCTGCGCGACGGCTACGACCTGCCGCCGCTGATGTTCACCCGGGAGGAGGTGGAGGCGCTGGTGGTCGGCGCCCGCCTCGCCCGCGCCTGGGTCGGCGGCGGCTTGGCCGATGCCGCCGCCCGCGCGCTGGACAAGGTGGAGGCGGTGGTGCCGGAGGCGCGGCGGCGCGAACTGGCCGACAGCCGCGTCTTCGTTCCCGACTTCTCCTTCCCCGCCCCCTTGCGCGAGCGGATGGACGTGCTGCGCTGCGCCATCAACGCCAGGCGCGTCGTGCTGTTCGACTACCGGCGCGAGGACGGCACCCATTCCGCCCGCGCGGTCCAGCCGCTGGGCCTGTTCTTCTGGGGCCGCGTCTGGACGCTGGGCGCCTGGTGCGAGCTGCGGGAGGAGTTCCGCAGCTTCCGCATCGACCGCATGGAGACCCTGATGGCGCTGGAGCGCCGATTCGACGAAATTCCCGGCCGCGGCCTGGAGGACTATCTCGCCCTCTGGCGCGAGGAGGGCTGTCCGCGGGGGTGAGGCGCCCTACTCCACCAGCCTGATCTCCGTCGTCGCCACGCCCGACGCGCCGACCGGGACCGCATAATCGTCGAATCCAGGCGGGCCGAAGCTGCCGCGGGCGGAGCGGCTGAAGCCGTGCGGTTCGGCGGGGATGCCGAACAGGCCGGTGGCGAGTTCCCCGTTGTTGTCCAGGTCCTGGAAGGCGATCAGCCCATAGCGCCCGGCCGGCAGGTCGGGGAAGACCGCGACCAGATCCGTCCCCACCGCCGCGGCGAAATAGCCGGCGCGCGGCGCCTTCGCCGCCTGCGCCTCGGCACTGTCGAACAGCGCGATCATCACCTTGCCCTGATTGGGCTTGACGTTGCGGACGGTTGCGCGAAGCTCCCCGGCGGCGGCCGTTCCTGCGGCGGCCACCACCAGCAGCGTCACCGGGGCGATCATCCTTGCGAATCGACGGCTTGCAAACCAACGCGCGAACCAACGGCGTGCCTTCATTCCCCAATCCTTCCTGGCGGTTCCCGGCCGGCCGGGCACCGTGCGATGCGTGACGCGGCCATGCCGGACGGCGTCGCCTCCACCCCGCCCGTCCCTTATGGGCGCCGCATATTGCGCCGGCACCTGCCGCTGCTGGCGGGCTCCATCCTAGCATTGGCTCTGCTGGGACCGTTCGGCACATTTCGCGAGATGGGGTTTTTCCCGCGGCTCGCCTATTGGGGCGGGCTGATCACCACCGGCTGGTCGATGTTCGAACTGGTGGTGCTGGTCGCCCGCCGGGTCCTGCCGAATCTGGAGCGCACATGGCCGCTGATGCTGGCCGCGGCCTTCCTGACCGTCGGCGTCCTGCAGACCCTGGTGGTCGCCCTGCTGGAAAACCGGCTGCGCGGCCAGGATTTCCTCACCCCCGCCGGTCTGGCCGAGCTGTTCGGCTATGTGCTGGTCGTCACCACCCTGGTGTCGGCCCTGCCGGTGTGGCTGGAGTTGCGGGAGCACGGCATCGTCGGCCACCGGCCGCCCGCCCCGCCCGAGTCCCCCGTCACCGGCGACCCGGCAGCACCCCGCTTCGCCCCGTTCCTCGACCGCATCCCGTCCAGGCTGGGCCGCGACCTGCTGGCGCTGGAGATGGAGGACCATTACGTCCGCGTCCACACCGCGCTGGGCAGCGACCTGATCCTGATGCGGATGCGCGACGCTGTGGCGGAACTGGCGGGCATCGACGGCCGGCAGGTCCATCGCTCCTATTGGGTCGCCGCCTCGGCGGTGACGGCGGTGGAGCGCAAGCCGGACGGCAAGCTGTCGCTGCGGCTGACCAACGGCCTGCAGGTGCCGGTCAGCCGCACCCACGCGCCCTCGGTGCGCGCCGCCGGCTGGGCCGAGAAGGCCGTCTCTTAAACGCCCTCTCCGCGGAAGGGGCGCGACAGCAGCCCGTCGATGGTCTCGTCCAGCCCGGCGCCGCGGTTCAGGATGGCGTCGACCGCGGCGCAGATCGGCATGTCGACGCCCAGCTTCGCCGCCAGCCCGACCACCGCGACGGCGGTATAGACGCCCTCCGCCACCGACCGGCGCACCGCCAGGATCTCGCCCAGCGCCTTGCCCTCGCCCAGCGCCGCCCCCAGAGACATGTTGCGCGACTGCAGGCTGGAGCAGGTCAGCGTCAGGTCGCCCAGCCCCGACAGCCCCATCAGCGTCTCCGCCCGTCCGCCGAGCGCCAGCGCCAGCCGGGTGATCTCGGCCAGCCCGCGGGTGATCAGCGCGGCGCGGGCATTGTCGCCCAGCCGCCGCCCCTCGACCACGCCGCAGGCGATGGCCAACACATTCTTCACCGCCCCGCCGATCTGCGAGCCGACGACGTCGTCCGAGCGGTAGGGCCGGAAGGTGCGGCTGCCCAGCGCGGCGACCAGCGCCGTGCCCAGCGCCTCGTCGGCGCAGGCCAGCGTCACCGCCGTGGGCAGCCCGCGCGCCACCTCCGCCGCGAAGGTCGGGCCGGACAGGATCGCCACCGGATTGCCGCCCGGCAGGGAGGCCGCCACCGCCTCGCTCATCAGCGCGTGGCTGTCCAGCTCGATCCCCTTGGCGCAGACGACGACGGGCGCGCCCGGCTTCAGCAGCGGCGCCATCCGTGCGGTGACGCTGCGCGCATGCTGGGCCGGCGACACCAGCAGCACCGCGTCGCAATCGCCGAGATCGGCCAGATCGCCGGTGACCCGCAACGCGTCGGGCAGCGGCACGCCGGGCAGGTAATCGCGGTTCTCGCGGCGGAGGCTCATCGCCTCCACCACCGCCGGCTCGCGCGCCCACAGCAGCGTCTCCCGCCCGGCCCGCAGCGCCGCCAAGGCCAGCGCCGTACCCCAGGCGCCGCCGCCGACGACGCCGATGCGGTTGAGGGGAGAGGTGGGCATCGTCTTCATCTCACCACGTATCCATTCCGGTCAAAGCCCTCTCCCGTCCCGGGAGAGGGAGGGGACCCGCCGCGAAGCGGTGGGGAGGGTGAGGGGTAAAGCAAGGATCCCGAACCGCAAGGCTCCTTGCGCTCCCCCTCACCCTTCCCGCTTCGCGGGCCCCTTCCCTCTCCCGGGGCGGGAGAGGGAGATTTTCACGCCTTCACCCCCGCCCCAACCCCCGCGCGCCCGATCACCGGCGCCGCGGTGGGGTCCAGCGGCCAGCGCGGGCGGGGGGCGAAGTTCAGTGGGTCGCTCTCGCCCAGGCGGAAACGCTCGATCCCGGCCCAGGCGATCATCGCCGCGTTGTCGGTGCACAGGCGCAGCGGCGGGGCGACGAACGGCATGCGCTGCTTTTCCGCCAGGGTCGCCAGCCGGCTGCGGATCGCCTTGTTGGCGGCGACACCGCCGGCGACCACCAGGGCGCCGCCCTGCGGATGATCCTCCTTGAAGCGGCGGATGGCGCGGGCGCAGCGGTCGGCCAGCACCTCCGCCACCGTCGCCTGGAAGGCGGCGGCGAGGTCGTCGCGGTCGGCGTCCGTCAGCACACTGCCCAACTCCTCCACATGCCGCCGCACCGCGGTCTTCAGCCCGGAGAAGGAAAAGTTGCAGCCCGGACGCCCCAGCATCGGCCTCGGCAGCTCGAACCGCGCCGGGTTGGTTGCGCGCGCCGCCGCCTTCTCCACCAGCGGCCCGCCGGGATAGCCCAGCCCCAGCAGCTTGGCGGTCTTGTCGAAGGCCTCGCCCACCGCGTCGTCGATGGTGGTGCCGAGCCGGCGGTAGCGCCCGACCCCCTCCACCGCCAGAAGCTGGCAATGGCCGCCGGACACCAGCAACAGCAGGTAGGGAAAGGCGACGTCGTCGGTCAGCCGCGCGGTCAGCGCGTGGCCTTCCAGATGGTTGACGGCGACGAAGGGCAGGTTGCGCGCCGCGGCGATGGCCTTGGCGGTCATCACGCCGACGATGACGCCGCCGATCAGCCCCGGCCCGCCGGTGGCCGCCACCGCATCCAGGTCGCCGAAGCCGATTCCGGCCTCCGCCATCGCGCGGCGGATCAGCCCGTCCAGATGTTCCAGATGGGCGCGGGCGGCGATTTCCGGGACGACGCCGCCATAAGGCGTGTGGTCGTCCAGTTGCGACAGCACGACGTCGGCGCGGATCTCGCGCGCGTCGGTGACGATTGCGGCGGCCGTCTCGTCGCAGCTCGTTTCGATTCCAAGAACGATCATCGCGCCAAACTAGCCGCCTTGGCGGTCCGGGTACAGGATGGAGTTGCGCGCACGCGGGCGCGGGAAGGCGGGCGCGTGAAATTTGATCAGCCTCAATCTTATGTATGAGGGGCAGACGAATCCTTGCAAAGCTGCGCGGATCCCCTAGAACACGCCCTATGACGACCCACCCGCTCCGTATCGGGACGCGCGGCAGCCCGCTGGCGCTGGCGCAGGCCCATGAAACCCGCGACCGCCTGATCGCCGCCCATCCGCATCTGGCCGCCCCCGGCGCCATCGAGATCGTCGTCTTCAAGACCACCGGCGACCGCATCCTCGACCGCACCCTGGCGGAAGCGGGCGGCAAAGGCCTGTTCACCAAGGAGCTGGAGGAGGCGCTGTTCGACGGCCGCGCCGACCTCGCCGTCCATTCGATGAAGGACGTGCCGACCCAGCTTCCCGACGGGCTGGAGATCGCCACCCTGCTGCCGCGCGAGGATCCGCGCGACGCCTTCTTCGCCCGCTCCGGCAGCGGTCTGGCCGACCTGCCTGCCGGATCGGTGGTCGGCACCGCCGGTCTGCGCCGTCAGGCCCAGGTGCTGGAACTGCGTCCCGACCTGAAGATTTTCCCCCTGCGCGGCAACGTGCAGACCCGCCTGTCCAAGCTGGACGCCGGCGAGGTCGACGCCACCCTGCTGGCGCTGGCCGGCCTGCGCCGCCTCGGCCTGACCGACCGCATCACCGCGGTGCTGGAACCCGAGACGATGCTGCCCGCGGTCGCCCAGGGCGCCATCGGTATCGAAATCCGCAGTGACGACGACGCCACCCGCGCCTTGCTGGCCCCGCTGAACTGCGCGGAGACCATGGTCCGCGTCACGGCGGAACGCGCGCTGCTGGCTGCGCTGGACGGCTCCTGCCGCACCCCGATCGCCGCGCTGGCGGTGCTGGACGGCGACGACCTGCATCTGCGCGCCAAGGTGCTGTCCCATGACGGTCGGACCATCTTCCGGGCCGAGCGCCGCGGCAAGGCGGCCGACGCCGAGTCGCTGGGTGCCGACGCCGGAGCCGAGATCCGGGCGCAGCTGCCGCCCGATTTCTTCGCCCCCGCGCCGCACTGATCCCCACCCCGGCCGAGTTTTCCGCATGACGGGAAAACAGCCCGACCCCTCGTCCCCGCCCCGCCGTACGCGTCTTCTCGTGACGCGTCCGGCGGAGGATGCCCAACCGCTGGTCCGCCGGCTGGAGGCGCTCGGCTTCGACGCCGCGATCGAACCCATGCTGTCGATGGTCTGGCTCGACGGTCCGGAACCGGACCTGTCCGACGTACAGGCCCTGCTGTTCACCAGCGCGAACGGCGTACGCGCCTACTCCAAACGTACGAGCCGACGCGACCGTCCGGTGCACGCCGTCGGCGACGCCACGGCGCGGGCGGCGCGGGCGGCCGGCTTCGGGCAGGTCGACAGCGCGTCGGGCGACGTGTACGCGCTGGCCGACCGGGTGCGGTCCTTGCGCGACCCGTCCGCCGGTACGCTTCTGCATGTGGCGGGGAGCAAGGTGGCGGGCGACCTTGCCGGGTTGCTGGGAGGCTCCGGCTTCATGGTGCGGCGCAGCGTGATGTACGATGCCGTACCCGCGCTAACCCTGTCGGACGATACCGCGACATTTTTGCGTACGTCGGCACTCGACGGCGTGTTGTTTTTCTCTCCCCGTACCGCGGTTTCCTTTGTTAGGCTGCTGGCCGAGGCGGGGCTGGTCGACTGTTGTCGTACGGTCGATGCGTTCTGCCTCAGCCCCGCGGTCGCGGAGGCTGCCCGTGCGTACGGCGACGAGGGAGTGACGCCGTGGCGAAACGTACGGGTGGCGGCCAGACCGGAGCAGGACGCCCTGCTCGATCTGTTGCCGGTCGCCGGGTAACTCCGGCGCGGTCCGGCCGTACGGCTTACACCCCGGGATCCTTCCGGGTGGATACGTCAGCCGTACGGGGGACGAGGGGGACCGGTCAGGGGGCTGTGACGTTAAGACGAACAACAGCGAACCGAAGGTACAGCCCATGACCTCTCGTCCAGGCTCCGAACGCCCCGGCACCGACCGTGACGGCGACGGCGCCAGCACCGGCAATGCGGCGGTCGACCGCATCGTCGAACGTTTCGGCGGCATCCGCCCCATGGCCCACAAGCTGGACACCCCGGTGACGACGGTGCAGGGCTGGAAGAAGCGCGGCGCGATCCCGCTGGCCCGCCATGCCGACCTGCGCACCGCCGCCGCCAAGCACCGCATCAAGCTGGACGACGCCGACCTGGACGCCGCCACCCCCAGCGAAGACCGGCCGACCGACGCGGCTGCGGCCGCCGTCATCCCCCCCGCCGACGCGGTTCCGGTGGTGGATCCGATTGTGGAGCCGGTACCGACGGCCTCCCCCGCCGACACCATCCCCGGCGCCGACACGCCGGCCCCGGCGTCCGGCCTTGGGACGACCGCCGGCCCGGTGAGCGAATTGCAGTCCTCCGACGCCCTGATTCCGCCGGCCACGCCGATCGGCGCCACGGACAGCCTGTCCGACACGCCGAAATCCGAAACGGAGAAGGCGGAAGACGCAAAGGCCGACCCGTTCAAGTCGGACGCCGCCAAGCCGGACACCGCAGCCGACGAGCCGAAGACGACGGCCTCCAGCTGGACGCCGTCCGGCAGCGCCGGCTACAGCCGCAGCGATTCCGAGCCGGCCCGCCCGACCATCGCCCCGACGCCGTCCTATATCGACGAGCCGCGCTCCGGCAGCGGCTTCGCCACCGCCCTGTCCGTGGTCGCCCTGCTGGTCGGTGCCGCCGCCCTGTCGGCGCCCTGGTGGGGTCCGGCCCTGCCCGGCTGGCCGTCGCCGGCCGCTCCCGCCCCGACCCAGCCTTCCGCCGCCGCCCCGGCCGACCCGGCGCTCCGCGCCCAGATCCAGCAGCTCGTCGACCGCGTCGGCAAACTGGAGCAGCGCCCGGCCGCCGCCCCTGCCGATGGTGGCAACGGCGACGCCGCCGCCAACCTCGCGGCCCTGAACGAGCGGATCGACGCGCTGGAGAAGCGCCCGGCTCCCGAGCCCGACACCGGCGCCGCCGACGCCCGGAAGGCGCTGGCCGACCGGATCGCCTCGCTGGAGCAGAAGGTCTCCGCTTCGGCCGGCAACGCCCAGGCGGCGCAGGAACTGCGCGGCGAGGTCGACTCGCTGAAGCAGCAGGTCACCAGCGTCAACCAGGCGGTGACGCAGCGCCAGGACGCCGCCACCGCCGCCCAGGCGCTGGTGCTCGCCGCCGGCCAGCTGCGCTCTTCCCTGTCCGGCGGCCAGCCGTTCCAGCAGGATCTGCAGGCGGTCCGCGCGCTCAACATTGCCGATGCCGGCGTGACCCAGCCGCTCGACGCCGTGGCGCCCTATGCCGCCAAGGGCATCCCGACCCGCGCCCAGCTGACCGACCGGTTCGAGCCGCTGGCCGGCGAGATCGTCCGCGCCGACATCCGCGGCGAGGGCAACAGCTGGATCGACTCCGCGGTGGGCAAGCTGTCCACCCTGGTCACCGTCCGCCGTGAAGGCGGCGGGGTCGTCGGCACCACCAGCGACGCCGTCGTCGCCCGCGCCGAGGCCGCGCTGAACGAGGGCAATCTGGCGAAGGCGGTGGAGGAGTTGTCGACCCTGCAGGGTCCGGCCGCGCAGACCGCCGGCCCGTGGCTGACCGACGCCAAGGCGCGTCTGGCCGCCGATCAGGCCGCCCGCCAGCTGAACGACCGCGCCATCGCCCTGATGACCACCGCCGCCGGCGGGAAGGGGACGGCCCAATGATCCGCGCCCTCTGGTTCCTTCTGAAGGTCGCGGTCGTCATCGCCGCCGCGATCTGGCTCGCCGACCGTCCCGGCACCGTCAGCGTCCATTGGCTGGGCTATGCCGTCGAGGCGCCCTTCTGGGTCGCCCTGCTGGTCACGCTGGCGGCGCTGGGCATCGCGGCGCTCGGCTACCGCCTGCTCCGCGGCCTGATCCGCACGCCGCAGCGCATCCGCCGCCACAGCCGTGTCCGCCGCCGCGAAACGCGGCTACCGCGCCCTGACCCAGGGCATGGTCGCCATCGCCGCCGGCGACGCGCCGACCGCGCGCAAGATGGCGCGCAAGGCCGACGGGCTGCTGAACGAGCCGCCGCTGACCATGCTGCTGTCGGCCCAGGCCGCGCAGCTGCAGGGCGACGAGCGCGCCGCCAAGCAGTATTTCGAAGCGATGCTGGAGCGGCCGGAAACGGCCTTCCTCGGCATGCGCGGGCTGCTGACCCAGGCGATCAAGTCGGGCGACCGGGTGGAGGCGCTGAACCTCGCCCGCAAGGCGCGCGGGCTTCAGCCCAACACGCCCTGGCTGCTCGGCACGCTCTATGACCTGGAGGCGCAGGCCGGTGACTGGGCCGCCGCCGAAGGGACGCTGCAGCAGGCGATCCAGGCCGGGGCCATCCCGACCGAGGAGGGCCGCCGCCACCGCGCCGTCCTGCTGCTGGAGCGCAGCTTCGAGGCGGAGCGCCGCGGCCGTGCCGACTCCGCCCTGTCGCACGCCCAGGCGGCGCACGACATGATGCCGGGCTTCGTCCCCGCCGCCGTGCGTCTCGCCCGTCTGCAGATCGCCGCCGACCGTCCGAAACCGGCCGCCAAGGTGGTGGAACGGGCGTGGCGCCAGTCGCCGCATCCCGAACTGGCGGAGATCTACCGCAGCCTGGTGTCCAGCTACGACCCGCTGGCCCGCGTCCGCCTGTTCCAGAAGCTGGTGCGTCAGGCCCCGGATTCGGCCGAATCGCATCTCGCCGTCGCCCAGGCCGCCATCGAGGCCCAGCTGTGGGGCGAGGCGCGCCAGCACCTGAACCGCGCCATGGAGATCGGCCCGACCCGCCGCGCCTATCGCCTGATGGCCGAGCTGGACCGCAGCGAGCGCCATGACGAGGATGCGGCGAAGGACTGGCTGGCCAAGGCCGCCGACGCGCCGGAAGACCCGGTGTGGACCTGCAACTCCTGCGGGGCGGTCAGCCACAATTGGGGCGGGCTGTGCGGCCATTGCGGCGCCTTCGACAGCCTGACCTGGAAGGCCCCGACGGTCTCGGTCCCGGTGATGGAACCGACCGACATCCCCCCGGCGCTGGCCCGTCCGGCGACGGTGTAGGGGATAGTCTCCGGAGTTCAAAAAGAAAGCGCCCTTCCCTGCCGGGGAGGGCGCTTTCTTCTATTCGGGGTCCTCGCAGACGTGGCGGCGTCCTCTTTCGGCCGTCATTCCCGCGAAGGCGGGAATCCAGCCATTGCAAGTGCTTGAACCGGAAGCCTGGATCCCCGCCTTCGCGGGGATGACGGCCAAGTAAGGTATCTTCGCGGTCCCAGCCCTTTCACCGCATCCCCTCCGGCCCGACGCGGTCCAGCGGCAGTTCCTTCATCGCGAGCAACCGGTCCAGCAGGCGTCCCCCGGTCGGGGAGTTCGGGGCCGGTGGCGCGGCGGCCCTGGCGAGACCGGCCGTGCCGGCGCCGGGCACCGACGCCTCCAATTGCGTGTTCTCGACCCGGTATTCGCCGCCGGTCAGGCTGACGACGACCTGCTCCTTCGGCGACGGGGCGGCCACGACGTTCCCGGTGGCGACGTTGCCGTGCATCAGGCCGTTCCTGCCGGCGCTGGGCACCCATTCCAGCCGCAGGAAGCGGTCCTTGCGGTCGGTCATCAGGGAGATGTTGTCGGACACCCGGTTGTTGTCGCCGCCATGCAGGAAGACAGCCGCGGCTCCGGTGTTCTCCAGCAGGTTGCCCTGCACCGCCACGCCGCTGGTCATGTCGTCCAGATAGATGCCGAACCCTTTGTAGCGGACCAGCCAGCGCCCCTGCGCGTCGGTGGCGAGCCCGCCGGTGTCGCGGATGTCGTTGAAGCGGACGATGCTGCGGGTGTCGTTGCCGCTGCGGCCCAGCATCTCGATGGCGCCGGCGTCGGCGGTCTGGCGCGCGGTGTCGCGGATGCGGTTGAATTCGATGACGTTGTCGCTGTTCACCGTCTGCGGGTTCCAGTTCTTCACCGAAATGCCGTAGCGTGCCGCCCGCCGGATGTCGTTGTGGGCGATCAGCGTGTTGCGGATGCCCGCCGCGATCACCCCGCCGCCGAAGAAGCGCACCTCGCCCACGTCGCTGATGCGGTTGGCGAGGATGCGGTTGTCGCTGCTTCCCGGCGCCAGATAGATGCCGGAGCGGCCGAGATGCTCCATCCGGTTGCGCGAGACCTCGCTGCGCGTGGCGCCGTCCAGCGTGACCGCGGTGCCGACCAGGGCGAAGCGGTTGCCGGCGATGCGCAGGCCGCTGCCGCCCTTCGCCAGCACGGCGCTGCCGTCCCACGGCACGTCGGTGAAGGTCAGCCCCTCCACCGTCACGTTGCGGACGTTGTCGAGCCGGAGAAGATTGGCGGTTCTCGCCACCACCAGCTCCGCCCGCCCGCTGTCGAAACCGGTCGGCGGCTTCACCAGCAACCGCTTGGCTTTGGCGTCCCAGGCGAACTCGCCCGGCCGCGTCAGGAAATCGGGGTGGCCGAGCAGCCGCACGGTGGAGCCGTCGCGGTACGGATACTGCCCGTCGGCGGCGAAGCTCAACAGCCCGTTCGGATCGGCGGAGGCCACGCCCAGCAGATCGTCGGACAGCCGTTCGCGGTCCAGCGCCTGCGCCCGCACCCCCGGCCCGGCCCAGCCGGCCTTCAGCACGCCCGGAGGCAGTTGCATCTGCCGCCTGCTCCCCTGACTTTTGGACCCGCTGCTCTTGGCATTGGACTGCACCGCCTTGCCCGGAAACCAGCCGCTGCGCGGGTCGCCGGGATCGAAGTCGCCGCTGCGCGCGGCGTCCAGCCGCTGTCCGTCGCCGGGGCCACCGATGGAGACGTCCAGCCCCGGATCGCGCGCCAGCGGCGCCGACAGCAGGCCGTTCGCCATCTGCGCGCCGCCCACCGCCTCGCCGCCCGACAGAACCGGCTGCTCGCCCTCCACCGCCGTCAGCCGCAGACCCGTCAGCGAGTTGTCCACCACCAGCGGCGCCGCCAGCCGGTAGATGCCGCCATGCAGCCGCACCGTCGCCGGCCCGCCTCCCTTGGCGGCAGCCAGCGCGCGGGCCGGGGTGGCGAAGGGACCGTCGCGCCCGTCCGCCGAGGGTTGGGACAGGCGGCCCGACCAGCGGTCGTTCCCAGTGGGCGACACGTAGAGCGTCGTCTCCGCCGCGGCCGCCATCGACCATCCGGCGGCGGGCAGAAGAAGCGCGCATATCGCGAGGATGCGGGCTGCGCGGCTCCGGGACTCGGGGTGGGAACGGGGCATGAAGAAAGCTCCTCCGTTGCGACGGACCTTCCGCCGAAGGGGGAGACTGACCCAGGCCCGCCGGACCGGCAAAAGCGCGAAGGGGGTGTGCGGGTGCGAAGGGGCCACGCCCTCTGCACCCCTGCCCGGCCGGGACGGGACGTATAGGCTGGCTTTTCATCCTAGCCTGACCGGCCGGTCGTACCCGCTTGCCCGCGGAGCGTCCCGATCAGGCGGAGCCCACAAGCGAAGCCCACAACCAGGGACGGTTTGCCGATGATCGAAATGGCGCTGATCGCGCAGGTCCTGGTGCTGGTGCTGGTGATCGCGGTGTTTCTCAGCACCGGCAGCGCATCGATGTTCCATCCGCTGACGCTGTACCTGATCTTCCATGCCCTGGTCTTCGTCATGCGGCCGATCCTGGTCCACACGCAGAATTTCAACGACGTCTGGCTGTTCATGGGCTTCTGGCCAAGCGAGCAGCAATTCGTCATGACGCTGGTGGTCAGCTCGGTCGGGCTGGTCGCCTTCGCCGCCGCCTGCACCTGGGCCGGGATGGTCCGTCCCGACTGGACCCCGAACGGGGAGCCGGCGCCGTCCTTCACCTTCGACCGCGTCGACGTGGTGGCCTTCCTGACCACCGCGGCGCTGCTGGGTCCGCTCGCCATCTATTCGGCGATCCAGCGCCAGGGCGGCGCCAGCTTCGACGGCACCGGCGACGTTCAGATGGAACGCGATCCGCTGACCGGCCAGCCGATCTACACCAACACCACCGGCTACATCGCCGAAGCCCATTCGATGGGCCTGCCGCTGACGCTGGGGCTGATCTGGATCTGCCGGTTCCACCCGCTGTCCTTCCTCCCCTTCGGCGCCTTCGTCGCCTACCGCGCCTATCTGGGCTGGGGCCGCTGGGCGATCATCATGGGCATCCTGGGTCTGGTGCTGCTGATGCTGTACCGCACGCGCACCAAATGGTTCCGGCTGTGGCATGCGCTGGCCGCGGTTCCGGTGCTGGGGCTGTTCACGCTGCTGGGCAACAACCGCGACGCCTTCCGCGACGTGCTGGCCGGCGACGCGCCGCCCTCGGTCCTGCTGAGGTTCAACGGCGGCAGCGGCGGCGGCCGGGCGATCGACGCGCTGGCCGGACAGGATCTCGCCAACTTCGACTTCCTCGCCTACATCCTGTGGGTGGTGCCGAAACAGTCGGCCACCTACACCTGGTTCACCCAGTATCTGCAGCTGTTCACCGAACCGATCCCCCGCATATTGTGGCCGGGCAAGCCGGTGGGCGCGCCGGTGAAGTGGGTGGACCTGAACGACTACGGCGTCTTCTACAACCTGACCACCTCACTGCCGGGCGACGGCTGGATGAGCGCCGGCTGGATCGGCATGGTCGTCACCATGGTGGTTGTCGGCCTGATCCTGGGGCGGCTGCACCGCTGGTTCTGGACCGACGGGTTCCGCAACCGCTACGCCGTGCTGTTCTACTGCGCCTTCCTGCCGCTGTGCCTGCAATGGTTCCGCGACGGCAACATCACCATCGTGAAGTTCGGTTTCTTCTCGCTGCTGCCGATCCTGCTGTGGATCGCGCTGACCCGCGTGCTGCGGGCCTGGGGAATCCTGGAGGACGATCCGCTGCGTCCGGTGGTGGCGCCACCCAATCTTGCCGGCCGCCATACTCTTGCCGGAAGGGAGCCGTCATGACGCTGACCGTCAGCGCCGTCATCGCCACCTACAACCGCGGGCCGGAGCTGCGCATCGCGCTGACCCGGCTGATGACCCAGACCACCCCGCCGATGGAGATCATCGTCATCGACGACGGCTCCAGCGACGGCACCGGCGCGATGATGCGGGCGGAGTTTCCCACCGTCCGTTACGTCCGCCAGCCGCACAATGGCGGGCTGATCCTGGCCCGCAACTTCGGCTTCGTGAACACCACCGGCGACTGCATCCTGTCGGTCGACGATGACAGCTGGTTCGAGGATCCCGACGGGCTGGCCCGTTGCGTCGCCTATCTGGAACAGAACCCGGAGGTCGCCGCCGTCGCCTGCAACATCGAGACGCGCGACGGGCTGGTCTATTTCCCCAAGGGTGCCGCTCCCTTCGATGTGCCCTGGTATGTCGGCTGCGGCCATCTGCTGCGGCGCAGCGCTGTCGAGCGGGTCGGCCTCTACATGCCGGAACTCTATCGCCAGGGGGAGGAGAAGGACCGCTGCCTGCGGCTGGTCGGCGCCGGTTATCGCGTCGTCGCCCTGCCGGACGTGATGGTCTACCACGACAAGAGCGAGAAGGGCCGCAAGCCGGGGATGGAGCGCTTCTACAACCACCGCAACGACCTGATCCGCGAGGTGGCGCGCTGCCCCTCCCCGCTGATTGCGTGGCGGCTGGCGCGCGCCTGGGCCGGCAACAGCTGGAAGAACCTGCGCCATGGACCGCGGATGACCGACCTGAAGGTGCTGCTGGCCCTGCCGCAGATCCTCCGCATCGGGCTGAAGCACCGCGACCCGGTGAGCGAGGAGGCCTACCGCCGCTGGATGCATCTGGCGAAGACGGCGGCCCCGGCCAGCGCGCCCCCGCCTGAAAAAGCTGTCAACCGCCCGGCTGCATCCCGCCCAGCTGCAGCAGAACGGCCCAGCCCAGCACGATCAGATTGACGGTCAGCGTCATCGCCATGCCCGGCGCCCGCGCAAAGGGATGCACCAGATAGCCCACCCAGAACAGCAGCCGCCCCAGCACGAACAGCCCGGTCGCCACGACCGCCGCCGCCAGCGAGGGCTGCGGCAGGGTGGCGACCAGGGCGGCCAGCGCCGGCAGGAAGATGGCGGATTGTTCCACGCTGTTGGCCAGCACCCGCTGGGCGACGCGCTGGCCGCGCGATTCGGGGTCCTCGACCGGATTGAAGGCCTGGCTGCGCCCGCGCATCGCCATCACCCCGACGACCATGCCGAACATCACCAGCGCCGGCCAGACCGCCAGCCGCGCCCACAGCGCCATCCGCGCGCCCGGCGCGTTGACGCCCATCGGCGGCGCCACCAGCGACAGCAGCAGGATGAACAGCAGCGCCGTCACCACCATCGACGCTCCGTTCAGCATCAGGGCGCCGCGGATCAGGGATTTGCGCCTGCGGGGGGCGCCTTGGCGAAGGCTGCTGTCGGACATCGGGGCGGGGCTCCGTCACAGGTCTGGGATTCGACAAAGGCGCCGGTTCTTCCCATTTGGAAAAGACCGCACCCTGTTCCTTCGACCAATAACGGCCCAGCCCGTGATTTGGATCAAGGCCCGGACAGGCCGACAGGTGTTCGATGGCGATGTCTAGTGGGGGGCTGCCCCGATGGGAGAGATGTTGTCAGCCTCTCTTTTCGCTACCATGTTCTAACCATCTGCTTCACCATGTGGGTGAACGCGGGGATCTCGATGGTGGAGGGCCTATGATGGATCTCGTTCTGCTCGGTGGTGCGGTGGCGACGGCTGCGGCGTTGGCCGGTCTGATCGCCACGATGCCCACCCCCAAACCGATTCCGATCCGCATCCGCGACCGGCGCCGTCAGCGTCGCTGATCCGCGCACCGAGTTCGTGTTCTTCCGGGCAGCGGCCGCCGGCTACCGTGGCGGCATCGTTGACGTGAGAAAGCCGACGACCAGGGCCGACACCTGACGGTGGATGGCCTCCCGGCTTCGGCCGTCACGATCCTGGCATATCACACCGTCGCCCGGCCGCTCGGCCTCCAGCCGCGGGATGGCGTCGGGCTTGCAGACGCCCAGAAAACTGAAATGACCGGCATCGCCGATTTCGACATAGCGCGTCCGGTCGCTCGGCAGACCGCCGGCCAGATGGCGTGATTCCAGTTCGACCGGCATTTTCGGATTGCCGGCGCCGGCCCCGACGACCAGGAACGCGGCTTCGCTCCTGGACAGGCTTTCCGGATCGAAACCCTGCGACAAGCCGAGATCGAGCGTGACGACGGCCTTGATCCGCCCATCGCCCCAAGTGTGGGCGGCCGGAGGCAGGGTTGCCCAAGCCTGCGACGGCCGGCCATCGCCGCCCAATACACCGATCTCCCGTCCGCAAGCCGCCATCAGCGGATGGGCATCGCAGGCGGCCTTGAGACGCGATGGTTCGAAACGCCCGCCCGCCAGGGCAACGGCGGTCCATCCGCCGAGCGAATGCCCGACCACCGCGGCCTGTCCAGCGACGAGCAGTCCCGACCAGCGGGGCTCGCCGTTCAGCCAGTCGATGACCCGGCTGATGTCGCCGGGACGCTTCCACAGCATGACGGCACCCGGCGGTGCCATGTCCCGGCTGGTCGAACCGGGATGGTTGGGCGCGGCGACGACATAGCCTTGCGCCACCAGATCGGCAGCCAGCCATTGCTGGTTGGTCCAGTTGCCGCCATAGCCGTGCGACAATACCACCAGTCCATGCCGGCCCGGCTGCGGCGGCGCGCCGACCCTGACCGCCGTGCCCACGAATACCGGATTGTCGCCGACCGGCGTGGTCTCCCCCACAGTCTCCGCCGGATACCAGAGCGCGACCTCCAGCGCCCGGTGCCGGTCCGTCGCCGGCAGGGACAGCCTTTGAAAGCCGATGGCCGGTTCTTCGGCATGGGCAAGCCCCGCCTGCCCCACCGCTGCTGCGACGGCCAGCGCGAGGAGCACCGAAAAGGAAAAGCGATTCATGTCGATGCTCCGTCAGGCGCCGGCTTCGGGCCGGCTTGCGATGGCCCGGAAGGATCAGCGATCCAGGTCGCGGATCGCGCGGTTCAGTTCGAACTCCTTGGAAGCGACATAGGCCTCCATCCCGACGATGCGCTTCTCCATGTCGCGGAAGCGCTGGGTCAGGCCGGCAAGCGTCCGGTCGGGCTTGGTCGACACCGTGCGCCAGAACGCCTCCTCCTCGGCATCGCGATACAGCTGCGCCGGGCGCACCGGCAGCACGATCAGCGCGATCACATAGGCGATCACCAGCGGCACCGAGAAGAAGAACAGGGCGAACAGCATCGCCAGCCGGACGACCATCGGCTGCACGCCGAAATAATCGGCGACGCCCGTGCACACCCCGCCCAGCACCCCGCGCTGCGGATCGCGATACAGCCGATGCGGATTCGGCGAGTCGTAGAAGGACTTGCGGTCCATGACGGCCTCGTTCCTTTCGTAGAGTTTCGGGTTGGGCGGGAGGTGCTGCGGCGGTTGCCCCCTCCCCATCCCTCCCCCGCCCTCGGCCGGCCAAAGGCCGGTCCGATCGCGGTGGAGGGGGTAGGATGCTTGGCGGCGGACCGTAGCTGCCGAAGCGGCGGCAGTCCCCTCTCCCTCGAAGAGGGGGAGGGTTAGGGAGGGGGCAATCGCCAGCCGACACCTCACCCACTCACCCCCTCACACCTTGTTGCGCCAGTTCGGCGCCTCGGCATCCAGCACGCGCTCCAGCGCATGGACGCGGGTCTCCAGCCGGTTGGAGATCTCCCACAACTCGGCCAGCAGCCGTTCGTCCTGCGCGGTGAGTCCGCGCTGCGCCCGCCATTTGGTGATGTAGTGGAAGACGATCCAGACCGGCGCCACCACCACCATGAACAGCACCGCGAGGACGAAACCCAGGAACCCCATGGTCGTCGGGCCTTCTTATTGTCGTGAGGGGAGTGGGCGGGGCGTCACCGCCCCACCCCGGCACCAAATCGCGGTCAGCCGTTGCGGCGAGCCGCGATGCGGGCCTTCAGCGCGGCCAGATCCTCCTCGACCTTGTGGGAGGCTTCGAGTTCCGCGATCTCTTCGGTCAGGCTCTTGGTGCGGCCGACGTCATAGGCCTCGACCCGGCCTTCCATCTCGTCCAGGTTACGCTCGACCTGCTCGAAGCGCGACAGGGCGTCGTTGATGCGCTCGTCATGCAGGACGGTGCGGACCTTGACCCGGTTGCTGGCCGTCTGGGTGCGGGCGACCAGCGCCTTCTCGCGGGTCTTGGCGTCGGTCAGCTTGGCCTGCAGGCGGCCGATGTCCTCGTTGGCCTTGGACAGCGCGGCTTCGACCTGCACCAGCTGTTCGGCCAGCGCGTCGGCCTGCTCGGCGACCTTCGACTTGGCCATCAGGGCGCCCTTGGCCAGATCCTCGCGGTCGCGGGTCAGCGCCACCTCGGCCTTGCGGTCCCACTCGTCGCGCTCGCGGTGGAGGTCGGCGACGCGGCGTTCGATCTCCTTCTTCTCCGCGATGATCTTGACGGTGGAGGAGCGCACCTCGACCAGCGTGTCTTCCATTTCCTGGATGATCAGGCGGATCAGCTTCTCCGGCTCCTCGGCGCGGTCGAGCAGGGAGTTCAGGTTCGACTGCACGATGTCGGTCAGGCGCGAAAAGATGCTCATGGTAGGTGTCCCGTTTATCTGACGTGTATCAGCCGAGGATGGCGCCGGCGACGATGCCGGCGAAGAAGAACACCCAGCTTTCGACCGGCCGGGTGGCGAGATAGTTGCGCACGCGCCGCATCGTCGGGCGGCTCTGCGCGGTGTTGAAGCGGTCACCGCCATAGCGGCGGCGGAAATCGCTGAAGTCGCTCATGCTTGACCTCCTTGCCATGCCGTCACTATCGCAACCGCCGTGCCAAATCGGCCAAACTCCTACCAAGCCATTGGAAATAAAAGCTTTTATCCCTGTACGGGGATGACGTCGCCCGGCTTGCAGCATCGCGGCTTCAACGATACTATCGCCTATCCGGCGACTGATTGACGAAAAACGCGATGCAAGCCGCTCCCCCCTCCCTGCTCGGCGAATCGCCGGCCTTCCTGGCGACGCTGTCCCATGTCTCGCGGGTGGCGCCGCTGGAGCGGCCGGTGCTGGTGATCGGGGAGCGCGGGACCGGCAAGGAACTGATCGCCGCCCGCCTGCACTACCTGTCGCAGCGGTGGGACCGCCCCTTCGTCAAGGTGAATTGCGCCGCCCTGCCCGAATCCCTGCTCGATTCGGAGCTGTTCGGCCACGAGGCCGGCGCCTTCACCGGCGCCACCCGCCGGCAGATCGGCCGGATCGAGCAGGCCGACGGCGGCACCCTGTTCCTGGACGAGATCGCCACTGCCTCCCCCGCCGTTCAGGAGAAGCTGCTGCGCGCCGTGGAGTATGGCGAGATCGAGCGGGTCGGCGGACGGACCGCCACCGTCGACGTGCGGGTGGTGGGGGCCACCAACGCCGACCTGCCGGCGCTGGCCGCCGCCGGCCGCTTCCGCGCCGACCTGCTGGACCGGCTGGCCTTCGACGTGGTGACGCTGCCGCCCTTGCGCGCCCGGCCCGAGGACATCCCGCCGCTGGCCGAGCATTTCGCTCTGGGCATGGTGCGCGAGCTGCAGCGCCCGCTGTTTTCCGGCTTCACCGCCGCCGCGCTCGACCGGCTGCGCGCCCATGACTGGCCCGGCAATGTCCGCGAGCTGCGCAACGCGGTGGAGCGCTCGGTCGCCGCCGCCGAGACCGACGAACCGCTGGACCGCATCATCCTCGACCCCTTCGATTCGCCCTGGCGCCCGTTCGCGGCGCCGACCGCCCGGCCCGATCCAACGCACCCTCCGGCGCCCGTCACGGACAAGCCGTCGCCCGCCATCCCGACCTTCGACGGCGGCATCCTCGATCAGGTCCGCGCCTTCGAGGCCGCCAAGCTGCGCGAGGCCCTGGAGCAGAACCGCTTCAACCAGCGCCAGACCGCCGAGGCGCTGGGGCTCGGCTACCACCAGCTTCGCGGCATGCTGAAGAAGCACGGGCTGATCCCGCCACCCCCTCTGCGACCATAGGCCGTCCCCAGGTTGCGCCCGTACCGTGCTATACCGGTCGCTCAACCGTCGAGAGAGCGGTTCGTCACGATACGGGAAGGGGAGCAGCACGATGGCCACCAGCATGCCCAGCCTTGAAATTCGCGGTCCGATGAAGCCCGGTTTCGAGGAGATCCTGACGCCGGAGGCGATGGCCTTCCTGGCGGAGCTGGAGGGTCGCTTCGGGCCGGAACGGCTGCGGCTGCTGGATGTGCGGACCAAGCGCCAGGCGCTGCTCGACAAGGGCCACAAGCCCGACTTCCTGCCGGAAACGCGCGCCATCCGCGAAGCCGACTGGACCATCGGCCCGCTGCCCGTCGACCTGCTCGACCGCCGGGTGGAGATCACCGGGCCGGTCGACCGCAAGATGGTCATCAACGCGCTGAACAGCGGCGCCAAGGTCTTCATGGCCGATTACGAGGATGCCACCTGCCCGACCTGGACCAACCTGGTCGAGGGGCAGATCAACATCCGCGACGCCGTACGCCGGACCATTTCCCACGAGGACCCGGCCAGCGGGAAGAAATACCGTCTCAGCGACCAGACGGCCGTTCTGAAGGTTCGCCCGCGCGGCTGGCATCTGGACGAGAGCCATGTGCTGATGGAAGGCGAGCCGATGTCGGGCGCGCTGTTCGACTTCGGCCTGCATGTCTTCCACAACGCCAAGGAGCTTCTGGCCCGCGGCAGCGGCCCCTATTTCTACCTGCCCAAGCTGGAAAGCCATTTCGAGGCGCGGCTGTGGCGCGAGGTCTTCCTGGTGGCGGAGGAATACCTGCACCTGCCCCACGGCTCGATCAAGGCGACGGTGCTGATCGAGACCATCCTCGCCGCCTTCGAGATGGACGAGATCCTCTATGAGCTGCGCGAGCATTCCGCCGGCCTGAACTGCGGGCGCTGGGACTATATCTTCAGCTTCATCAAGAAGTTCCGGAAGGATCCCGCCGCCGTCATGCCCGACCGGGCCGAGGTGACGATGGCCACCCCCTTCCTGTCGGCCTACAGCCAGCTGGCGATCAAGACCTGCCACCGCCGCGGCGCCCCGGCCATCGGCGGCATGGCCGCCTTCATCCCGGTCAAGGACGACCTCCAGGCCAACGAGGTCGCCTTCTCCCGGGTGCGCGCCGACAAGGAGCGTGAAGCGTCCAACGGCCATGACGGCACCTGGGTCGCCCATCCCGGTCTGGTGCCGGTGGCGCGCGAGGTGTTCGACGCCTACATGACCACCCCGAACCAGATCGCCCGCAAGCGCGCCGACGTGACCGTCACCGCCGCCGACCTGCTGGAGGTGCCCGCCGGGCCGAAGACGGAGACCGGCCTGCGCAACAATGTGGCGGTCGGCATCGGCTATATCGAGGCATGGCTGCGCGGCCAGGGCTGCGTGCCGCTGTTCAACCTGATGGAGGACGCCGCCACTGCGGAGATCAGCCGCACCCAGGTCTGGCAGTGGGTCCACACCGGCACGGCGCTGGACGCCGGACAGCCCGTCACCCTCGACCTCGTCGACCGCGTGATCGCAGAGGAGCTGTCCGCCTGGAAGGACCGTGTCGGCGCCGACGCCTACGCCAAGGGCCGCTACGCCGATGCCGCCGCCCTGTTCCGCGATCTGGTCGCGCGCGAGGACTTCACGGAGTTCCTGACCCTGCCGGCCTACCGGCGCGTGGTGGCGGAAGGGGCGTAAGGTCCTTTACGGGGGAAAGGGGGGCGACCGGCCCCCTTAAGCCCTCCCCCACTGGGACAGGGCTATCGCATATGAAGCTCGTGCTCTTTCCAAAGAAACACGTCATCCCCGCGAAGGCGGGGATCCAGGCTTTTCCACCAGATTCGCCCTGCGAACTCTGGATCCCCGCCTTCGCGGGGATGACGAAAGTCCTTTCAAGGAAGCATCGTTCTGATTTGCGATTGCCCTGACCTCAGACCCGCTCGGCCACCCAGATCACCGCACGCGTTCCGGCCTTGATCGCCGCAGTCAGCACCGGATAGCCGGCCGCGCGCTCCGCCTCGTTGACGATGCCGATGTCGCGGTGCTCGACCTCCTCCGCCTGGAACTTGCGGATGCTGTCGGCAAGCTCCTGCTCGTCCGGGCCGAGGTGCTTCAACTGCGCTTCGTAATGCTCCTCGATCACCTCTTCGACGGCGACGGTGCAGGCCATCGCCGCGCGTTCGCCGAGGATCGCGGTGCCGGCGCCCAGCAGGAAGCCGGTGACATGCCACAGCGGCTGCAACAGGGTCGGCCGCACGCGGCGCCGGTTCAGCTGCTTTTCGAAATACTGCAGATGGACCAACTCCTGCTCCGCCATGTGGCGCAGGGTCTTGCCGTGCCGGCCCTTGCCGATGACGGCGATCTGGCCCTCATAGATGCGCTTGGCGCCATACTCGCCGGCGTGGTCGACGCGGACGATGCGGGCCAGCCGCTCGCGCCGCGGCAGATCGCCGGGCAGCGCGCCATGGCGGGGGATGGCGGTCGGAGAAGTCGTTTCGCTCACAGTGCAGTCCTCGACACCGGGGTGCGGATGTAGGCGGCGCGCGCCGCGACGAAGGCGTAGGCCGCCAGCGCCAGAGAGATCGCCACGTTGTAGCCCGCCATGGAAATGCCGAACAGCGACCAGGCCACTTCGTCACAGCGGGTGACCGGTGCCGCCATCACCTGCGCCCGCAGCGCCTCCAGCGAATTCGCCGGAGCCGAGCCGCCGCAGGACGAGGTGCCGGCCCACCAATGCTGCTCCACCCCGACATGATAGGCGGCGATGCCGGCGCCGGCCAGCAGGGCAAATCCGCTCGCCACCAGCAGCGCGTCGCCCAACCCCTTCCAGCGGCGGAACAGCCAGGTCACCAGCCCGAACACCATCACCGCCACATAGGGCCAGCGCTGCATGATGCAGAGGACGCAGGGTTGGTAATCCAGCACGAACTGGAAGAACAGGGCCGACAGCAGCACGCCGGCGCTGGCCAACGCCAGCAGCAGCGCGGCAATGCGGGGATCGTCGAAGATGCGGGACATGAGGGGCTCGGTCGTCATGGCCGACAAGGTAGCGCGTGCGCGACCGTTCGACCAGCCGTCCGCGACGCGCGCACCGCCCCTGCGACGGCATGGCAGGGACGGCACCGCCGCCGGGGAATAAGCACGGGCATGGCAACGTCCCCGAAGCCGGCCGGCGGGGGAATCAGCTTGGCGACGAAACACCGTTCTTTTGCACTTTCCGTTTCCGGACTGTTGCGTTAGAAGAGGCGTCGCTGCGGGCGTGGTGAAATTGGTAGACGCGCCGGACTCAAAATCCGGTTCCGCAAGGAGTGTCGGTTCGAGTCCGACCGCCCGCACCACCTTATTCCGACCGGCCTTCCGGTCCCGAACGGCAGTCCGCCGTCCCCTCATCCGACACCGAATCGGTCACGGCATCGGCCACGGCACCGCCCACTGCGGCACCGCAGGACGGCGCACGCTCGCCGGATGAATCTGTCGGGTTGCAGAACAAGTCGGCCAGCACCTCTATGACAGCCGTCACTTCCCGGCTGGCGATCGAGTAGAAGATCGTCTGCGACCGTCGCCGCGTGCGGACCAGCCCATCGGCGCGCAAGCGCGCCAGATGCTGCGACAGGGCCGACTGGCTGAGCCCGACGATCTCGCCCAGTTGGCCGACGCTGCGCTCCCCCTGCCCCAGTTCGCACAGGATCAACAGGCGCGCCTCGTTGGACAGCGCCTTCATCAGCTTGGCGGCGGGCCGCAGCCCCGGGATCAGGATGGACGCACTCATTGACATTAAATTAGAAATTACTAATTTTATGGTCAAGGGTTTTCCCGGCGTCCGCCCGGCCCGCCCCCCTACTCAAGGCAAACCGACCATGTCCCTGTGCACGCTGTTCCGCCGCCTGATCCCCGCCGCCCCATCGGCCGACCGGAGCGGCGCCGGTCCCATCCGCCAGATCGACCCGGCGACCGCCATCGAGTGGCAGGCCAACGGCCAAGCGGTGATCGTCGATGTCCGCGAAGCCCATGAACATGCCGCCGGCCATATTCCCGGCGCCATCCTGAACCCGCTGTCCTCTTTCGACCCGTCGCGGGTACCGACCGACCCGGCCAAGCATCTGGTTTTCCATTGCCAGGGCGGCATGCGCTGCGGCCCCGCCGCCGAGCGCATGGTGGCCGCCGGCCACACCGGCACCATCAACCGCCTGCGCGGCGGCTTTGCCGCCTGGGTCAATGCCGGCGGTTCCGTGGAACGGTGAGTGTCGGTAGGGACGAAGGCCGGACTGTAAAGACGTTACTGGAATGAAGTTGGTGCGGGCGGCGGGACTCGAACCCGCATACCTAAGGGTGAGGGATTTTAAGTCTGTCTCCCCGCACCTTTCGCCAATCTTCCGGAATTTTCCCCATTCCTCATGTCCACGTGATTCCAACAGCTTACAGCCTACCCTTCTTCTCCACCCCCTCCCGGCATATGATCGGTTTTCCGACACCGTGGGTCCTGGGTGGGTCCTGGGATGTGGGTCCTGGGGGATGGGGATGGAAGCCAAGATCACGAAAACGCTGGTGAACCAAGTCCAGGCCGGGGACAAGGACCTGATAATCTTCGACACGACGCTGAAGGGCTTCGTGCTGAAGGTGACGCCGTCCGGCGCTAAGACCTATCTGGTGGTCTACCGCATGGGCGGCCGGGACACGCCGAAGCAGAAGGTGACCATCGGTCGGCACGGATCCCCCTGGACGCCCGACAAAGCCCGCACCGAAGCAGAGAAGCTGTTGGCATCGGTAAAAAGGGGGACTGATCCGGCGGCCGAGAAGAAGGCCCGGACCAAGCGTGGCGCCACCGTCGCCGATCTGGCGGACGACTATCTGACACAGCACGTCGACGTGAAGAACAAGCCCAGCACCGCGACCGGGTTCCGCCGGCTGGTGGAGAAGGAAATCAAGCCGCCGCTGGGCAAGCTGCAGGTCGACAAGGTGACACGCGCCGACATCGCCAAGCTGCACCACGACATGCGGGACACGCCCCGACAGGCGAACCAGACGCTGGCCGTCCTGTCGAAGATGTTCAGCTTGGCCGAGGTGTGGGGACTCCGGCCGGACGGGACCAACCCCTGCAAGAAGATCGAGCGCTACCGGGAGAACAAGCGGGAGCGGTTCCTGTCGGTTCCCGAGGTGGAGCGTCTGGGCAAGGCGCTGGCCGAGCTTGGCGAGACGATGGAGGTGCATGAAACCATCCTGTCCGCCATTCGCCTGTTGCTGCTGACCGGCTGCCGCGTCGGGGAGGTGCTGGCGCTGCGCTGGGTCGATGTGGTCGACGGCGCGATCCTCATCCGCGACGCCAAGGCTGGCGGGCGTGTCCATCCGATAGGTGCGCTGGCGCAAGCCTTCCTGTCCGAGCTGCCACGCGAGTCGGAGTGGGTGTTGCCGGCGCCGCGATCCCCCCGCAACCCTCTGCCGAACACCACCATTTCCCACGGTTGGGAGGTGGTGCGCAGCAAAGCCGGTCTGGACGACGTGCGCCTGCACGATCTTCGGCACACCGTTGGGACCTATGCCGGCCAAGCCGGCGCGAACGCCTTCCTGGTGCGCGACAAGCTGGGGCACAAGACGCTGGCGATGACCGGCCGCTATGTGAACCGGGACGCCGATCCGATCCGCGAACTGTCCGACAAGATCGAAGGGCGCATCATGGGCGCGCTGAAGGCCGGCGCCGCGGCGGCCGAGGGGGAGACGAACAGGGCCGAGGTGGTGTCGATCGCTACGAGGAAGAAGGGGAAGGCCTGATTGGCGCTGCGCCGGTGGGCTGTGGCGGGCTGAAAGGGGCTAAGCTGAGTTTAGGCCCTTCACGCTGACGGATAGCATCCGCCATATGGATGCTACCAGGGCGCTGGCTGCTCCCCACCGTTGATGACCCTCCCCACGGTGGGAGGGGTCCCATCATCTCCAAGCTGGTGTCGGTAATACTGACATCAGCATTCTCGGCGCCTGACCCTCCACAATGGTAAGGGTCAGGATCAACACTCCAACAGCACTTTTCGATTACTTTTTTCTTAGTTCTTCAATTAACCTAGTTCGTGCCGCTTTCTTGCTGCTGTATATCTCATCCAAGTCAATCTCCATTAACTCAAAAGCTTTAAGCAATCTTTCTGTATCTACTTCGTCTGTGTGGGCGCCTTGATTGCCTAAATCCTTAATTACATGAAATGCATCGGCGAGTGGTGGGTGAGTTTGATTTAAAATTCCTATCCGATGCGACAAAGTCATCCAATGACCTCTCGACCACTCCCTTGGTATCCTCAAATCATCAGCTATGCTTTCTATAGCGGTTCTTAAAACTGATGCACACGCCGCCCGATCCATCCAGAATAAAGAAAAACTGCGCTCAAACTGCCTTTTAGTTTTCACTGGAATTTCGTTTGGAAGATCAATAATTGGTATTGCGGGAATTATAGATTTTGGATAAAGCATCTCAACCAATTCGTAATCCCCATAGTCATTTACAGTACCATCAAAATCCATATCGAACTCACCATGCACCAACAAATCCTGTCCACACGACTTGTATGAGCAAATCATCGAAGCGCTAAAATATCCCGAAACTTCGTGTATACTAATATGCTCCTCCCAACCAAGAGGGTATCTGGCTTTAACTTCTCCATCTAACTGAAAATGCCCCCTTTCACATCTTGGGCATCGCCAATTAGGAAGAACAGAGAAAGGGCTTCTCCAGAGTCTAGAAATCACAATACTTCCTTTCTTAACCGTACCCCGGCCCCGCCCCCGTTCTCTGGGATGAACTCGACGCCGGCCGCTTCTAGTGCGCGCTGGAGCTTTTCCAACGTCTCGGCATAGCCTTTGGTTTTGCCAGTCTCAAACCGGGTGATTGTCATGGCGGACACACCGGAAGACTCCGCTAGATCACGAACGCCGATCTGAAGGGCAGCACGCGCCATCCGGCACTGAGCGGGCGTTATCATTGCTAACAACCTTGTTGACAGGGATAACGTCTATCCCTAACTTGTTATCAGTGTAGACGGCTTTGAGCATTCAGACAACAGGTAGGCACCTCATGCGAGCATTTCTCGCCACGCCAAGCTTTGCCCGCCGCCGGCCCTGCTGGCGCGCTGGCCCCGCCCCATGATCGAAGCCGCCATAGACGCCCTGCTTGCCGAGCTGGACGCCCGCGACGGCGACCCGGACCTTGAACCCGAAGAAGACCGGGGAGAGATGGACCATCTGTCCGACGCCTCCCCCACCGCCGTAGCCGCCTGATCCACCCGCCAGTGCGCCACCGCAGCGCACTGCTGCCGATAGGAGCCTCCTACTATGACGACCGGCACCAACGCGCCCAAGGGCGCGAACGCCCAAGCTACGCCCATCGCCTGGGCCACCCGCCAGCTTCCCAGCCCCGGCGAAGGGTCCGTGACCATCTCCTCTGCACAGCTCGGACCCTACGCCCTGGAGGTTCACGACTCCCAATCCCGTAGCGGCTGGCCCCGCATCGTGTTGTGGACCGTCACGAAGGACGGCAAGCGCCTGGGGGAGGGAGTGCTGGACAGCACCGACGACGGCAAGGCCGCCGCCGAGTCGAAGGCCCGCCGGATGCTGACCGACACGCCTTCCGACCTGACTACCAACGGCGCTGGCATCCGTGTCATTCCAGGCTGTGTGAACGGCATGCCGAAGCGCGGTGTCCGGCCGGGCGCGCATCCTGACATCGAGCTGCTGTTCGCCTGGGATGCCTTCCAGGCCGCCGCCACGGCCTACCAGTGCGCGCCCGATGGCGAGTCCGGCCGGTACTGCGAGATGGTGGACGCCATCGGCGAGCGCATTGAGGCGTTCAGCCCGAAGACTCTGGACGGGACCGCGATCCAGCTCCGCTATGCGCTGACCAAGTACATCGACGCGGATTGCGCTTGGAGCACGCTCGTGTTCGGCGACGATCCGGACAGGGACTTCCGCGACATCGTCGCCAACGATCCCCACGCCGGCATGCTCTGGCGCCTGATCCAGGCCATCGACAGCCCTGCGGAGCGCATCGCCCGGCGCGGCCGGGAACAGTCGACCAAACGGCCGGACCACTCTTCCACCCCTTCTGCCTGATCGTCGGCAGTCCACCGCTCGTTAAAATCCACCCCTCCAACGGTCGCTGCAGATCCCCACTGTTGCCACCGTGGCAAAAACCCGTCGGAGCATTCCCCATGTCGATCCCCAGCAACGCGCCAGCCGGCGCGAACACCCCCGCCTCGCCCATCGTCTGGCGCAAGCTGTCGGAGATGTGGAGCGCCACCAGTGCCCAGCGCGCCATCGTCGACGCCTTCGAGCTGATCGCCTTCGACATCCCGCCGGCCGGGCCACATCCCCGCATCATCGCGTGGGAGCTGCACACCGGTCCGCAGTTCATGACCGGGGTTGCCGGCGGACCGGCGGACAGCTTCGAGGCCGCCAAGACCGCCGCTGAAGCCGAAGTCCGCCGCCGGCTGAACATCGCGACCGACACGCCGGCCTCCCTGGCGCTGACACCGTCGACCGTCATTCCCGCGCTGGGGCTGACCTTCATTCAGGCAGAGGAACGCATCAACGCCGGCCTGACGGCGTCGACCGACTATCTCACTGTGAAGGAGTCGGACGCCTTCACCGAGGAAATCGCCGACATCGCACAGGCGATCCATGAAACCGCCCCGTCGACGCTGGCAGACGCCATTGTGAAGATGCGTGTCGTAGCCGGTCCCGTGGGCTTTGAAGGCGGAGACGGCCCCAGCTTCATCGAGTCCGTCCGTCAGGTGGCGGAGTTCCTGGGACGGCTTCATGGAGGAACTGCCCCACGATCCTGAGGGGATGGGTATCCGCACTCTGGACACCCTTCGCGCTGGCGCGTGTGCCGGACAACACCCCCTCAACGTCGTTACCCCCTAACGACGTTGAGGGATAACAACGTTTAGAGGTTCCAGTCATGCCTTCTGCAAATTTCACCACCTGCTTTCTCAACGCTTGACCGAACACCAATATCAGCCGATAGTGCACCAGCCAACATCGAGTGATATTGGGATGCGTGCAAACTGGACACAGGCCGAGGTAGTTGCCCTGACTGGTGCAAAGCCGTCGGATGTACAGAACTGGGTCAACCGGGGCTACGTTCAGCCTATGAACGACGCCCCCGGTAAATCCGGCAAGCGGCTGTACGATTTCAGCGGATTGGTTGCAATCGCTGCAATGCACGCCGGTGCGCGCTCTGGACTTCCCGCAAACGTTATCTCAGACACCCTTGATGAGATCGTACCGCGGGCAAAGCGCCTCTTCACTGGAGAGTGCCTGAAAACTGTCCGGCGCCATAGGGAACTTAGAGCACGTCCCAAGCAAGGTATTGATCTATGCAAGGATAGGAGAGAACTGGAGCCTGTCAGAAGCGATCCTGGACGAAGGAGAAGGCAACGTCTTCGATCCTTCGGATCTGCCAGACTCTTTCTCAATTCTCCAAATCGACCGAATGGTTCGGCGACTGATTATGAGAGCTTGGCCGAATGGTCTGGATTTCGATGGTGCGGCCTTAGTGGCTGATGAGCCGTCGGAACCCACCGACTAGAGAACACTCCCAACTAGGAGACCACTTTACATGACCACCCTGAACGGGCGGCCGGATACCCTCCGGCCGCAAACGCCCGAGGCTTGCCTTTTGCCGCCCCGGCCGCCCCCGATCCCCTCGCCAACCTGCGCGATGCGCTCCGGCGGAAGACCCGCCTCAAGACGCCCGAGGCGTCGGAATACATCTTCGCCGTCCACGGCGTGAACACCGCCGCCAAGACGCTGGAGAAGCTGCGCGTTGTCGGTGGCGGCCCCGAGTTCGTGAAGTTTGGCCGGGCCGTCTTCTACCAGCGGAACGCGCTGGACGCCTGGGTTCTGGGGAGGCTGGGGCAGCCGATGCGCTCCACCAGCGAAGACGCCCACCAGTCTTCCTGATCGCCAGTCGCACCATCCGCCATTTGTGGCGGATGCATCAACATGAAATCGAGACGGCACGGCATGAACCCCGAAGGTGGTTACACGCGGCAGTATCGGCGGCTGTGGGACAACCCGGTTTTCCGCAGCAAGCAGGAAGCCGCCGTCTTCTCGTGGATGCTGGCCGCTGCCCAATGGCGGGAAGGTCGCATCTCCACGAAGTACGGGCCTGTGCGCCTGGAGATCGGGGAATTGCTGATCGCTGAGCGCAGCTTGGCCGAGGAGTTCGGCTTGCATCGCAACACCATGCGGAACCTGATCCAACGCATGCTTGACGACGGTATCATCGCCCTTTTTCGGGACCGCTGCCCGCAGAACGCCGGGACCATTGTCCGCATCCTGAATTACAAGGAATATCAGGGTGTTGATGGCGATGCAGGACCGCAAGAGGACCGCTCTTGGACCACAAACGGGACCAGTTCAGGACCGCAAGAGGACCGCTTCAGGACCAAGAATAAAGAAGGGAATCAAGGGAAAGAAGTTAAGGGTTGTGTTGATGGGCGCGAGCGGGCATCCGATCCGCCTTTCGATCCCGATCCAGTCCCCCAGCCCAAACCGAACCGGGTTGTCGGAGCAACGTCCGCCGAGAAGGCAATTGTCCGTGCCTTCGACGCCGCCCGAGCCGCGGCTTACGGCGAAGAACACCGCCGCCCCCATCCGCACACCAAAGACCCCGTGTTTGCCCAGCGTTGGCTTGCAGACGGCGCTGACATCGAGCTGTGCGAGGGGGTGTTCACCGCCATCTGCCAGGGGATGGCCGAACGATCCCAGGCCCCACCGGCCACGCTGGCTTTCTTCGACAAGCCCATTGCCGACGCCATCGCCACCCGTAACCGCCCGATGCCTGAAGGGAAGCCGAATGACCAACGTCGTGGAGTTCAATCCGTACGGACGAAAGCCCCAGCAAGCATGTTCCAGCGAGTTCTTGAACGCGACCTTGCGGGCTGCATTGGAGACACCTGAGACTGTCGTTTTCACCGATCATGGCACCGAGAACCGCCCGCTTCCATGGAAGCCGCCGGCCGTCATCACAGACGCGATGAAGCGGGACGCCGTGCACGCGCTGGGGGCGCTGAAGGCGCGATCCCGGCCAGCAACGCAAGAAGAAATCGTATCGTTCGTCGCTCATTTGGGGGCTGGCTGCGCCGGTGTGAAGAAGGACGGGGCACAGGATCGTCAGTTGGAAACGAAGCAAATGGCTGCCGTTTCCGGCATCCTGCGGGCCGAGTACCCTGCGGCGATCATCTGCGACCCGTATGCGCTGGATCGTGTCTTGAAGCGCCTCAAGGCCAAGGCGCCAGACCGGCCGTTGTGGTGGCCGGATTGGCCCGAGTTGGACATGGCGCTGGATGCTGAGCGGTCGGTTCTACGGGAGCAGTGGAGCAGGCTGGACGTGATCGCCAAGGGCAACAGCGGCGCCCGCGCCATGCTGGCCCGCCAGCGGCAAGACGACGCTGTGCCCCCGGCGACCGAAGCGGAAAAGGCGCGCGTGCGGGAATTGTGCGCCTCCATCGGCCTTCCCGATCCTGACCAGCGCATCAAGCGCATGCCCGGCACTCAGCCCCGATAGGTCCACCGTGGAAGCCGTTGACCGCATCCGCCGCGTTGCCGCCGGCAAGGACACCCCCGATGATCGGGCGTGGCTGTCCGCTCGCTTGGGAGCCTACCTGTCCGATCCGGAACAGGGCATGGAGCGGGCGCTTCGCCTGGACCGCTCCCCCGGTGAACCGCCCTGGTGGCGGGTGGAGCGGCGCCAGCACCGGGACGCCCTGATCCTTCGGCTGTGGCGCGAGCGCTGGCCCGAGCTGTCCGCCTGGGATGCCGCCGAACGGATCCTGATGGTTCACCAGCGCTACGTCGCTGCGGCGTGGCACCAGCACCGGGACCAGGACACCCCGCCGGCCGATCCCACCGCCGCCCTGTTGTGGGAAATCCTGAAGACGGATCTCCGGTTCCCCACCAGCCGGCGCCGCATTTTCGAAATCCTGAACACGACGGACAGGGACGCGCTTTACTGAAATTGAATACCCCCTTTTGATTTCAGTAACCGCCGTTCAGCTTGGGGAAGAACCTACCCCAATCGAATGGGCGAAACGTGCGCAAGCTGATTACCGCCATCTTCGGCAACCCCGACCAAGCCCCGGCGAATACCGGCCCGGCACCGGAGACGCGCGGCGAAGCCTTCTCGCTCGACAACCCCTATGTTGCGGAAGTGCTGGGAGGCGCTGGCCCGACCGTCGCGGGGGTGAATGTCGGACTTGAGTCCGCGATGAAATGCTCTGCGGCGCTGGCCTGCATCAAGATCATCGCCGAGACGCTGGCGCAGCTCCCGGTCCACCTCTACCGCAAGACCGGCACCGATGGCAGGGAGCGCGCCAGCGACCACCCCGCCCACGCGCTGGTGTCGAAGGCCGCCAACCCTTGGACGCCCGCCGGGGAGTTCCGGCTGATCGTCGCCACCCACCTTGCCGCCGCCGGCAACGGCTATGCCTTCGTCAACCGGGACGCGGCCGGGCGGCCGGTGGAGCTGATCCAACTCGATAGCCGCAAGGTCGGAGTGAAGCAGAACCCGCTGACCCTGGAACCGATCTACACCGTGGCGATGGAGGACGGGCAAACCCGCGACTATGGCCGCGCCGACATCTTCCACGTCCGCGGCGTCGGGCTGTCGGTCTACAAGGGCGAGTCACCGGTCCATCTGGCGCGGGAGGCCATTGGTCTTGCCCTGACGCTGGAAACCCACTGCGCTGGCCTGTTCGGTCGGGGTGCCAAGCCGTCGGGGGTCCTGAAGCACCCCAAGAGCTTGAGCGATACCGTCCTTGGGCGGCTGAAGGCCGGTTTCTCCAACTGGTACACCGGCAACGCCAATACCGGCCGGACGATGATCCTGGAAGAAGGCATGACCTTCGAGCCGCTGCAGCTCACCAGCGCCGACGCGCAGACTCTGGAGATGCGGCGCCACCAGATCGGGGAAATCAGCCGCTTCTGGCGCATCCCGCTCCACATGCTGAACGAGCTGGAGCGCGCGACCCACAGCAACGCCGAAGCGATGGGGCAGCAGTTCTTAACGTTCTGTCTGCTGCCGATCCTGCGCAGTTGGTGCGACGCCCTGGCCCTGTCGCTGCTGACCGAAGCGGAGCGGGAAACCCACTACTTCGAGTTCCTGATTGACGATCTTGCCCGCGCTGACATCGCCGCCCGGTTCGAGGCGTACAGCAAGGCGATCAACAGCGGCGTGCTGAACCCCAACGAGGCGCGGTCGAAAGAGAACCTGCCCAGCTACCAGGGCGGGGAAACCTTCATGCGCCCGGTCAACACCGCCCCCGCCCCGACCGAAGGAAGCGCCCCCGCCCCGACCGCGACCGATGCCAGCAAGGGGAACGCCCAATGACGATCCTGCACCATGACATCGAGATCCGGTTCGCGGCGGAAGACGCCGGCACCTTCACCGGCGCCGCGAACGTCTATGGCACGGTGGACAGCTACAACACCGTGTTCATGCCGGGCGCCTTCGCCGCGTCCCTGACCGAGCACCGGGCCGCCGGCACCATGCCCATGATGCTGTTGCAGCATTCCCCTTCCGTCGTCATCGGCGCGTGGCTGGAGATCCGCGAGGCGCCGTCCGGGCTGTTCGTCCGGGGCCGGCTGGACCTGACCGGCCCGAGCGGGCGCAAGGCTCACGCGATGATGAAGGCGGGGGAGTTGGGCGGGCTGTCGGTCGGGTTCCGCCGCCGGCTGACCGACACACTTGCGGATGGGACCGTCGCCATCCGCCAAGCCGACCTGATCGAGATTTCCCCCGTCCGCCGGCCGTCCAATCCGGGCGCGCGGGTGACGGACGTTCGTTCCGCGACCGCCGGCACAGCCGAGTTGGTCAACCACATCCGCCGCGCTGCGGCCATCATCGGAGGACAGCATGCTTGACGGTTTCCACTCCCTGCCCCGCACCTGGGAAACTCGCGAAGAACAGCAGCAACAGGACAACCCCGCGGACATCCGCGCCGCCCTGGACGAGTTCACCGGCGCCGCGACCCAGCGCCTCGACGGCACCGAGGCCAGCGTGACGGAGATGCGCACGCGCCTGGAAGCGGTGGAGCGCGTGCTTCGCCGTCCCGGTTCGCAGCAGGAACAGCGTCAGCAGCAGGGGCCGGCGCCCGAAACCCGCGCCTTCCTGTCCTTCATCCGCAACGGCCGGGAGGGCCTGACTGCGGACGAGGTGCGGTCTCTGGCAACGTCGGACGACACCAAGGGTGGTGTTCTGGCGCCCGCGGAGTTCATCCCGGAGCTTCAGCGGAATGTCGTGCTGTTCTCCCCGGTGCGTGCCGTCGCCAACGTCGGGGTGATGGGTGCCGGCACTGCCGTCATGCCGCGCCGCACGGGCGGCATGACGGCCACTTGGACCGGTGACACGGAGGACCGGCAGGAGACCAGCGTTTCCTTCGGCGCGGCCGAATACACGGCGGCCGAGCTGACCGCCTATGTCGACGTGCCCAACAGCCTGTTGGAGGACTCCGCCTTCGACATCGGCGCGCTTCTCGCCTTCGAGTTCGGCGAAGAGTTCGGCGCGAAGGAAGGCGCCGCATTCGTGGCGGGCAACGGCGTCAAGAAGCCGGTGGGCTTCATGAACGATACCGGGGTGGGCTTCACCAATGGCGGCCACGCTTCCCAGATCACCGCCGACGGGCTGATCGACCTGTTCTATGCCCTGCCCACCCCCTACCGGGCCGGCGCCGTCTGGATGATGAACAGCGCGACCACGGCGGCTGTCCGGAAGCTGAAGGACGGACAGGGCAACTACCTGTGGTCGGACGGGCTGAAGGCGGACACCCCGCCCACGATCCTGGGGCGGCCAGTGGTGGAGGCGCCCGACATGCCCGCCGTCACGGCCGGCGCCTTCCCCGTCGCCTTCGGCGATTTCAAGGCCGGATACCGCATCTTCGACAGGATCCCCCTGTCCATCCTGCGCGACCCGTTCACCCTCGCCACCAAGGGCATGACCCGGTTCCACGGCCGGCGCCGCGTTGCCGGCGGCGTGGGCAAGGCGGAGGCGATCCGCAAGCTCAAGATCGCCGCGAACTCGTAAGGAGGCCCGACCGATGCGCGACCTGTTCAACCACGTCCACCCGCTCCCGGCGATCCCCTGCACCCGCGTCGCCGACAACACGCCGCTGGTGGGTTCCGTCATCGACACGCTGGGCTTTGCCTCGCTGACCTTCGTCATCATGGCCGGCACCCTGGCCGATGCCGACGCGACCTTCGCCGTGCTGGTGGAGGACGGCGACGCCGCCAACCTGTCCGACGCCGCCGCGGTGCCCGATACCCAGCTTCTCGGCACCGAGGCCCTGGCCGGCTTCACCGCGGCCGATGACGGCAAGACGCGCAAGGTGGGCTATGCCGGGTTCAAGCGGTATGTCCGCCTGACCGTCACCCCGGCCGGCAACGCCGCCGCCGCGGACATCGGCGCTGTTGCCGTGCTGGGGCACCCCCACAGCATGCCCACCGCCAACCCGCCGGCCTGATCGAGGGACGCCCGATGCTGACCATCATCACCCCCGCCGTCACCCGCGCCCTTACCACGGTGGACGCGACCAAGGCCGAGCTGCGGGAGACCGGCGCGGGCGATGATGGTTGGTTCGCCCTGTCGATCGACAGAGCAACCGCCGCCATCGAGCATTGGTGCCGCCGGTCCTTCGCCGCGGAGACTGTGCGGGAGTCGGTTTGGCTGACCGGCCCGGCAGAGTCGGTCAGCCTGTCCCGCTGGCCTGTGCTGTCGGTTGCGTCGCTCTTGGAGGGCGGGGCGCAGTTGCCGCCGGATGGTTTCGAGGTGGACGGCGCCGCCGGCTTGGCCTACCGGCTGACCGGCCCGGACACCCGCCGGATGTGGCGGGCCGGGCGGATCGTGGCGACCTACACCGCCGGCTATGTGCTGCCCGGCGATCCCGGCCGTACCCTGCCCGAGGACCTGGAGCGCGCGGCCATCATGCTGGTGCGGAACTGGTGGCACGAGCGGGACCGCGACCCGCTGGTGAAGGCCGAAGAAACCGACGGTGTGGGACGCACCGAATATTGGGTTGGCGCACCGGCCGGCGCCGCCACCCTCCCGCCCGAGGTGGAGGGGCTGTTGCAGCCCTACCGTCAGATCCCGATGGGAGGGTGAGGCCATGCCCAGCGCCCCGCCCAAGCACTGCCACCACCCCGGACACCCGTCCTACACGGGCCGCCGCTGCCCCCTGTGCGCCAAGGACTACGACGCCCGCCGGGGAACCGCCCGGCAACGCGGCTACACCAAGGCGTGGGAGAAGGCGGCCAAGTCGTTCCTGGGGCGCCCTGAGAACCGCCTGTGCGGCTGTGGCGCCCCCGCTACCAGGGTGGACCATCGGACGCCCCACAAGGGAGACCAGCGCCTGTTCTGGGACCGATCCAACTGGCAACCCATGTGCGAGCGCTGCCACAACGCCAAGAGCATGGGGCCGGATCGGGGGGGTTGGCGGCCGGGTTCGGGCGGCACCCCCGCCCCCGCGCCTGGGGGGATAGGGGGGTCGGAATTTCCGTCCGAGGGGGTCGGGACCGGTGGGGGGTCTTGCGCGCACTCTCCGGGAAAATGGGATTTTCTCTTATGAAGGGCCGGAAGTCCGCCCCGGTGGAGGCCGAACGTCCGGCGAAGCGGTGTCCGCCGCCGCCGTCCTGGCTCCCCCAGCACGCGAAAAAGGAATGGAAGCGCGCGGCGAAGGAGCTGCACGGTCGGAAGCTTTTGGCTGATGATGTCCTTGCAACGCTTGAGAGTTATTGCGTCGCCGTCGGGCAGGTTCGCGAGTGCGAAGAACTCATGGCGACGGAAGGCCGCATCATCAAGAGCGATACCGGCCCGAAACCCCACCCCGCCTTCAGGATGCAACAGGCCGCCATGCGCGAGGGCCGTTTGCTGGCTGCCGAGCTGGGGTTGACGCCCCATCGGCGGGGCATGAAGGGGGGCGAAAACGAGGATGACAACGGTGGTTGGGACTCCGACCTTCTGTCCTGATCCGGCGCTCTACCCGGACCCGTCCGGCCGGGCGGATCGCATCTGCCGGTTCGTCCGCATGCTGCGCCTGTGGGAAGGGAAGCACGCCGGCAACCGGTTCGTGCTGAACCCGTTCCAAGAGGCGATCATCCGGCGCATCTACGGCCCCAGCACGCGCGACGGCCGGCGGCTGGTGCGTCTGGCCTGCATCTGGATCCCGCGTGGCAACGCCAAGACGACGCTCGCCTCTGCGCTGGCGCTGGCGCACTTCATGGGGCCGGAAGCCGAAGCTGGCGGACAGGTGATCCAGGCCGCCGCCGACCGGGAGAACGCGGGCATCGCCTTCAAGCACTCGATGGAGATGATCAAACAGGATCGCATCCTGTTGCAGCGCGTGGCCCCGGTGGAGTCGCGCAAGCTGCTGAACCACCGGCGGACGCGGGGCGTGCTGAAGGCCATTTCGTCCGAGGCTTACAGCAAGCACGGCATGAACGCCTCCTTCTTCCTGGCGGACGAAATCCATGCGTGGCCGACGGCTGAAGGGCGCAAGCTGTTCAACGTCGTGCGCGACTCCATGGTCAAGCGGGACGAGCCGTTGACCGTCGTCATCTCGACGGCCGGCGAAGGACAGGGCGGCCTGGCCTTCGATCTCTGGGGCTACAGCCTTGCGGTTGCCCGGGGAGAGGTGGAAGACCCGACCTTCGCACCGATCATTTTCGCCGCCGATCCCGAGGCCGATTGGCAGGACGAGCGGGAATGGCACGCGGCGAACCCGGCGCTGGCCGCCGGCTTCCTGTCGATGGACGAGCTGCGCATCAAGGCGCGGCGGATCGAGCACTTCCCCGCCGACCTAGCCGACTTCAAGCGCTTCCACCTGAACATCTGGCAGGACGGCGCGGCCAATCCGTGGGTGGACCTGACGCTCTACGACCGGGCCGAACCGATGACGCCGCCGGCCGATCTGGAAGGCCGGGCGTGCTGGGTTGGCGTCGACCTGTCGAGTGTGGAGGATCTGACCGCCGTGGTCGCGGTGTTCCCGGATGGGAGCGACGACAACCGAACCTATGACGTCTTGCCCATGTTCTTCCTGCCGGCGGCGACGCTGGCACAGAAGGCGGAGAAGGACCGGGCCGATTATGTGCGCTGGGAGCGGGACGGGCTGCTGACCGTGACGGAGGGAAATCGCGTCGACCACGCCGCGGTGATCGCCCATGTGGTGGCGCTGGGGAAGCGGTACGACCTTCAAGAAGTCGCCATCGACCGATGGAACAGCACCGCCGTCACCGCGGCGCTGCAACGGGAGCGGTTGGAGGTTGCCGAGTTCGGGCAGGGTTTCGCCAGCATGGCCGCCCCGGTGAAGGAGCTGAAGCGCGCCATCCTGGGCGGACAGTTCCGCCACGGTGGAAACCCGATCCTGCGCATGTGCTTCGCCAACATCCGGGCCGTGCGGGACGACGCGGAGAACGAGAAGTTCAGCAAGGATCGCAGCACCGGCCGGATTGACGGCGCCGTTGGTGCGGCCATGGCCGTGGGGCGCATCCTTGCCGGCGAAACCGGCCCCAGCGTCTATGAGAGCGACAGCCGGCGGGATGGGGTGTTGTCCGTGTAGAGCTTTACAATGATTGATTATCTTGGAAACGTGCATTCAAAGAATGGAGGTTTCCAAATGAATTCAGTTCCAGGGCATCTCGGCTTCGTAAAAGCCCGTGACATGTTGGACGCATGTCGTCGTTTTGCTAAGAGATACGAAGAGACGAGGAATAACGATGATTTGATTGCAGCCGTTCTTTTTGGAAACCACACATTTGACTGGCTGCACACGAGAGATCTTGGGTTAAACCAAAATGATTTTGAGTCCGAGAAAACAAAGATGAAGGCTGCATGCCCTGAGTGGGATGAACTCAGGAGAATTGCGAACGGAGCAAAGCATCCTAGAAACTCAAACATCAAACAGTCAGTTGAAAGAGAACATGAATGGGAAGACGATGATTGGTGGGATATCGGCGGAGTTGATGGTGAAAAATCTCTGTTTATAGATTTCAACGGCCAAGAGATATCGCTTTACACTTTGATCATGAGATTTCTAACAAAAGCCGACATTTACCTGAAAAGCTTGGGAAAATGAGAGACAGCATTTCCGCTTACTATGCATGAGCAGAGTCGGTCGGGAAACGCAGCAGTTACTGTTCCGGCTGGGTAAGGTCGCCTCAGCCTGAGGCCCGAGACGATTCCCGTGGGTCCTGGGTGGGTCCTAGAACGGCCCACCCTTCCCAAGGCCTCCCGCAACAAGCGGGAAAAACTGTTTCTTTTCAAGATGGTGCGGGCGGCGGGACTCGAACCCGCATACCTAAGGGTGAGGGATTTTAAGTCCCTTGCGTCTACCGGTTTCGCCACGCCCGCGCCCCGGACTCTGCCATCATAGACCGGTCAGGCGACCGGAACATGACTGCAAAGCTCATGTCGACGGAACGGCCCCGCGCTGCCCGCGCAGATTGCATACCTTGTTATGCAACGCACCGTTCCGTGGTCATGACTTAGACAATCGCGGGGCTGCGGGTCAAGGGGGCTTCGCAAAACCGCAGGCATTCCCATATCGAAGGAAGCGCAACTGTGGGAAATGCCCCGACCGGGGCCGGGGAAAGGGAGGATGCGGCGTGAGCGAGACGAACTGGCTGTCGCTGGTGGCGCTTCTTATGGTGGCCGTTCTGGTGGTGCCGGCGGCCCTTCGCCGGAACCGCGGAGTCGTGCTGCGCAACGCAGCGCTCTGGCTGGCGGCGATCGTGGCGCTCGTGTGGATTTATGACCGCTTCGGGCCGTTCGGCGCCAATTTCTGAGCGCAGCCATTCCGAACGGCCAGCCGGCAAAATGCTCCGGAGAGCTTCAGGGGCGGGTGTCCTCGTTCATCGTCATGATGCCGATTCCCATCGACACGCTGCCGAAGGTCAGCATCAGACCGGCATAGAGCATGACGGTCGCGGTGATCCCGTATTCGCTGTTGCCGATCAGCGTCGCCAGCCTGGCGACGTCGAACCACAAGAGACCGCTCGCCAACACCACCGCACCGGCGATGCCTGCGACCAGATGGCGCAGAAGGAACAGCAACGCCGCTTTCTCAAAGCTCTTCATGGCGGAGCCTCCCGGCAAACACAGGGCTGAATGGTAAGAGGCTAATGTAGGACCGAATCGGTCCGGGACAATCGATCCGCCGACCTAGCTCCTGTAATAGCGGCGCATTACCCTTTCGTACCAACGGTGATGGTCGGCGTGCCGCCCAGTCGGCTGATGATGGCCGCCAGTTCATCGGCCGCCGCCGCCACCTCCACCTCGTCGGTGCCGCGCAGAACCAGGCTGACGCCGAAGAAGCCGTTGCGGAAGTAAGGATAGCTGCCGATCTCGAGATTCGGATGGCGATCCTGCAAGTCCGACAGATCGGCGGCGATCACCCCCTCCCCCAACTCGCACGCAACGGTACGGGCATGCAGCGCCGGCCCGCCGGCCAGCCGCGGCAGGAGGCCGTCCAGCATCGCCCGCATGATGTTGGGCACGCCGGCCATGACGAAGACGTTGCCGATCTGGAAGCCGGGCGCCTGGCTGATCGGGTTGTCGATCAGGATGCCGCCGGCCGGGACATTGGCCATGCGCAGCCGCGCCTCGTTCAGCTGGCCGGCGGCGTAATGTCGCTCCAGCCGGGCGACGGCCTCCGGGTTGCGCTCCAGCGCCACGTCGAAAGCCTTGGCGACGCAGGCGGCGGTGATGTCGTCGTGGGTCGGACCGATGCCGCCGGTGGTGAAGACATAGGTGTAGCGGGCGCGTAGTGCGTTGACCGCAGCGACGACCTCCTCCTCCACATCCGGCACCACGCGGGCCTCGCGCAGCCGCACGCCGATCTCCGTCAGCTTCTCTGCGATGTGGCCGAGGTTGGCGTCCTTGGTGCGGCCCGACAGGATCTCGTTGCCGATCACCAGGACGGCGGCAGTGGGATTTGCGGCGGTCGGGTTTGCGGCAACCGGATTTTCTGCGGTCTCGGACGTCATGGCGGTGGGGGTCTCCGTGGAACGCTCTTGTCGAGCGGGAAGGCCAAGGGTAGCGTCGCCGCCAAGATGCGCTTTCCCACCCCCCTTCTTCAAGGCCGCCTGATCCGCCGCTACAAGCGGTTCCTTGCCGATGTCCTATTGGACGGGGTGGAGGTGACGGCGCATGTCCCCAATTCCGGCAGCATGATCGGGCTGAACATTCCCGGCTCCGCCGTCTGGCTGTCGCGCTCCGACAATCCCAACCGCAAGCTGGCCTATACGCTGGAACTGGTGGAGGCCGCCGCCCCCTGGGGCGAGGGGTTGGTCGGCGTCAACACCGGCCATCCCAACGCGCTGGTGGCCGCCGCGATCGCCGCCGGCACCATCCCCGAGCTGGCCGGCTACGACCGGCTGCGGCGCGAGGTGAAATACGGCCGCAACAGCCGAATCGACGTGCTGCTGGAGGACGATCCGGCCAAGCCCGGCGCCCGTCCACACACCTATGTCGAGGTGAAGAACGTCCACCTCCGCCGCCCCGACGGTCCCCATGCTGACGCCGCCGAATTCCCGGACTGCGTCACCGCCCGCGGCGCCAAGCATCTGGAGGAGATGGCGGCGATGGTGGCGCAGGGCTGCAGGGCGGTCATGCTCTACCTTGTCCAGCGCGGCGATTGTTCCCATTTCCGCACGGCGGCCGATCTCGACCCGGCCTATCATGACGGCCTGCGCCGCGCGCTGGATTCGGGAGTGGAGGCGCTGTGTTGGTCTTGCGCGATCACCCCCGAATCGATTGAATTGGACCGGCCGCTTCCGATCCGGCTTTAGTGCCGCGGCGGGTTTCGGCATCGGGCTTTCGGTTACTTGGCATAGGGGCTTTCGTCTTGGAACAGGATCACGTCGAATCCAACCGCGTCCGTCTTCATGGTCCGGAGGGATTCGAAGGCATGCGCAAGGCCGGCCGGCTGGCCGCGCTGGCTCTGGACTACATCGTCCCCTATGTGCAGCCGGGCGTCACCACGGGCGAACTCGACCGACTGCTGGAGCAGTTCATCCGCGACCATGGCGGCATTCCCGCCCCGCTGGGCTATCGCGGCTTCCCGCGCGCCAACTGCATCTCGGTCAACCATGTCGTCTGCCACGGCATCCCGGGCGACAAGCGGCTGGTCGACGGCGACATCCTGAACATCGACGTCACCCCGATCGTCGACGGTTGGTACGGCGACAGCAGCCGCATGTATCTGTGCGGCGATGTCGGCGTGAAGGCGCGCAAGCTGGTCGAGGTCACCTATGACGCGCTGATGATCGGCATCGCCGCGGTGAAGCCGGGCGCCACGCTGGGCGACATCGGCCACGCCATCCAGACCTTCGCCGAATCCCACCGCTTCTCGGTGGTGCGCGATTTCTGCGGCCACGGCGTCGGTCGTGTCTTCCACGAGCCGCCGTCGGTCCTGCATTACGGCAAGCCGGGCGAGGGTCTGGTGTTGAAGGAAGGCATGATCTTCACCATCGAGCCGATGATCAACACCGGCCGTCCGGACGTGAAGATCCTGGGCGACGGCTGGACCGCCGTGACCAAGGACAAGTCCCTGTCCGCCCAGTTCGAGCATTCCATCGGCGTGACGGCGGACGGCGCGGAGATCTTCACGCTCTCGCCGGCGGGGTACACGAAGCCGCCTTACGCGGTGGAGTGAGGCTGAGGGGTATGGGGTGAGTGGCGGGCGCCGTGTCGGGGGATGCGGCGCCCAATGCACCCCAAGGCGCTAATTCTACTGTGTCATAAAGTGCGCAATTGATGGCAGCATGGACATCGCTGGAGGGTTCTGGGGAGCATTCTGGCGATTGCGATGCGCAGGGTGGCGATGGACGTCGGGACGTGGCGCTCAGGGCGCGGCGGCGGCCCCGCGGAGTCGGGAGCTTTTGGGAAGGTCAGGCGCTTGGAGGCACCCGGAGCGAGGTGGTCCTGAGGGGGAAAACGCCGCCCGTTCCCCGATCAGGAATCCGTAGGCGGCGATGCACAGCGTTGCGTGATGGTGGAATCCGCGCCAGCCCCGGCCCTCATAATGGCCGAGGCCGAGTTCCTGTTTGAGCTCGAGGTAATCGCGTTCGATGCGCCACCGCAACTTGGCGGTTTCCACCAAGGCGTCGAGCGACATTGTCTCCGGCAGCGTCGACAACCAGGACTTGGTCGGCTTCTCTTCGTCCTCGGGCCATTCGATCAGCAGCCACTCCTCCGGGCGACGCTCCGCCCGCTCCTCGTCGCGGTGCGCGGCGTGAACGCGAACAGCGGCGAACCGGGAGGCCAGCGGCGCGTTCGTGCCTTCCCGCCACGTCACGGAGCGCCAAGCCTCCGGCGCCAGCCCTTCGGCCAGAGCCTTTACCGAGATCGGTTCATGTCCAGGGGCACGGCGCATGAGCTTCGGCGGCCGCCCCTTGCCGCTCCACGGCTTGGGCGGCAGTGGTTCCACACCGGGCGGCCAGACGGTCAGCGAGGACTGAACTCCGGCGACGTAAGTCAGCCCCAGCGCGGTCACGCCTTCGCGCAGGGCGGTGTCGTTGCCGTAGCCTGCATCCATCAGGACCACGCCCGGCGGCAGACCCGCCGCCATGGCCGCGTGGATCTGGTCCAGCGCGATGGCGGGCTTGGTCTGGAAGAGGACCCCGTCCGGGACGCCGGTCCGCGCCCGGCGCTCCGCGTCGCTGGCCCATGTCTCCGGTAGGTACAGCCGGAAGGCGACGGGAAGGCTGGCGTGGTCGGTTGCCAGCGACAGCGACACGGCGACTTGGCAATTGTCCTGCTTGCCGATCTGGCCGCAGTACTGGCGCGTCACGCCAACGGAATGGCGCCCCTTCTTCGGCATGCCAGTGTCGTCGATGATCCAGGCGCGGACCGGGCCGCGTTCCAACAGCGCCGGCAAAACCAGATCGCGCACCCCGGCCAGCACAGCGGCATCGTCCCAGGCCGCCTTGGCAACAAAATGGTGCAAGGACTGATGGGCGGCGCCGACACGTCCCGGCTCCACCCGCGCGGCCATCGGCTCGACGCTCTTGCGGTCGCCTGGAAGGATCAATCCGGTGCAATAGGAACGAAACGGCGCCGCGCGATCAGCATGACCCAAAGCCGCCGCCAGGCGCTCGACATACGCCACGAACCGTGATTCGATGCCGTCTGCGGTGCCAAGGGGATCCATACCGCCTCTCTGAACGAAGCATGAATCCCCTTATTACAACCAACCTCTGTCACAGTCCAAGTTTTATGACACAGTAGAACTAAGCGATCTCTATTTAAATATCTAAAAGTTGATTTCTGACAGGCTTATTTCCGATAGAAACTTGTCTTCACCTTCTTGGGTAAGCTCTTCGCCTCCCTCTTTTACAAAGGCAGACTGCTCCTCAACCTTTCTTTTTTCTCCTTCCTTCTCCCAATAATCCTGAAGTTTTTCTAATCTCTGTCGATGATGATCAGGCACCTTACTGAAATATATATCTGCATTGTTCGCTATATATGGAACGAAAACATGGTCAGGATGAGCATCAATAAAGGCCTCGCAAAACCGCTTTACACCGTCCGAGTCCAGTGGTTTATTTCCTTTTAGGTTGTCTTCTGCGATCTCTAATGGGTTTTCTGCGCGCATATCAACCCAAAATACAGGATATGGAGTACCCCCTAGGACCCCCTTTAATGGCACTCGTCCTTCATAGAAAAATCTTAGATCTTCATAACCTAGCTTTGGCGGCTGCATTCGCAAAGCGCTAATCAGCAAAAGCACCAAGTCTATAGATACCGTCATTTTCCTTGGTGTTGCCAATGACGACAATCGGAATCCTGTATCGATTGCAGGACCGATGAAATCTCTTGTCACGCCCGCATCTTTCCCACGCATATAGTATTGATGCAAAAGCTGAAAGTTTGTGAAAACGGGATCATCATCATCCTGAAGAACGGATGCTTTTTCGACCGCAGAACTAAACGCAACTTCAGCATTATGCACTGGAAAACCAGCAATCCAGGCTGATGTTTTTAGATCCAAGCTTGGGAAATGTGTTTGAAAAACCGCACGATAGGTATTAATCGCTCGCATCCATGCATGCACACATGCGTACGCTTCACGATGGTCAGACAAAACCTTTACATATAAAAGCTCATCACCCGCACTCTTCCAAAATTCCGGAGAGCTACCAACGGGCCAACCATGCTTGGGAGCAATCTCTTCGACATACGTACTCCATTCCTTGGAAAAGGCACGCTCAACCTCCCGGTAAAACTGGGCAATAGGAGAGAACCACGCCTCGGCCGGTACCGAAGTCTTGTTGGCAGCATCGCCCTTCGACTTCAGAGCTTGCCCTTGCTTGAATGCAGTAGAACCAACAATATCCACACTCAGGAAAAGCCTGAGTGTGGACTTGAACATATCCATTCTAGCCTCAAACCATAATTATCCTGCCATCAGCCCTAAGGACTGGGCGCGAATACGAGCCGCCTCCATGGAGACGCCAAAGCGTTCTGATAAGTAAGGTAAATTTCCACCACTGTTATGGAATTCACTATTAAAACTTTCGGCCGGCATCAAAAAGCCAGCAGCAAACCAATTAGCCTCCCACTCTACGCGCCCAGAGCCATAGCGCTGTGCTTCGGTTGGGCCAATCACACGTCCTTGAGATCGGGGCCAAAGGTAATGAAGAATGTAATGCCCCAGTTCATGGGCAATTGTAAAACGATCACGGACAGGGCCAGTATGCGCTGCAACATATATCTCAAAGTCGCCAGGCTCATTGATGCGAATGGAACCTGAACCCAAACTGTCCATTTCCCAAAAATTACGAACCGCGATGCGACCGCCCAATTTCTGAACGACCGGCTCTAATGGCTGCCCTGATACATATCCAACTTGGTTCGCAATGTTGGCTGCAAAGCGATCTACAGATGCTTTGTTCAGGCCAGACTCAATCGGTGGAGCGTAGGTCCGCATAGTCATATGCACAACTGACCGTATGATCCAGAACAAATCCAATTTACGCTATTGGATATGCAATAGCAAACAAAACAGGAATAAAAGCTCCGTCGACGAGACTCACTCAGCACACACATGCCAGATGCATCCTTTAGATGCGCAAAAACCAGCGCCCTCTTTCGAGGGCACTGGCAGCGATCAGCGTCTCCGCCGAAAAAACTGGTGCCGCAACAGGGATTTGAACCCCGGACCTACTGATTACGAATCAGTTGCTCTACCCCTGAGCTACTGCGGCGTCGTTGTGGCGCGGAACATAGCGAGGTGTTTCGCGGGATGCAAGCGGTGAATTTCGGAAAAATCGACCGCCTTCCCTCAACCCCGCCATGCGCCCGACTGCCTCACCCGTGCTGCCGGATCACCTCCAGGAAGGCGTCGGCGTAGCGTTCCAGCTTGCGGCCGCCCACCCCCGGCAGATGGGCGAAGGCGGCGTGGTCGCGGGGGCGCTGGGCCACCATCTCCAACAGCGTGCTGTCGTGGAAGATCACATAGGGCGGCACGCTCTGCGCCTTCGCCAGCGCCGTCCGGCAGTCCTTCAGCGCATGCCACAGCGCGTCGTCGGCCGCCGACAGCGCACCGCGGGCGCCGGAGCGCGACACGCCCTCCCCGCTCGATCCACCGCCGACCGATCCGCCCCGCGCGGTGTGGCGGCGCAGCGCGTCGTGGACGCCGCGGCGGCGTTCCAGCACAGGGTCCTTGCGCAGCTTCACCACGCGCTGGCCCTTGATGACGGCGACGCCGGCATCGGTCAGGCGGAAGCCGCCATAGCCCTCCAGATCGACGGTCAGCAGCCCGGTCGCCACCAGCTGGCGGTAGACCGACTGCCATTCGACCTTGCTCAAGTCCTTGCCGACGGCGAAGGTCTTCAGCCGGTCATGCTGCTGCTGAACCACCTTCTCGGTGGCGTTGCCGACCAGAACGTCGATCAGGTGGCCGGCGCCATAGCGCTGCCCGGTGCGGTAGACCGCCGACAGCGCCTTCTGCGCGGCGACGGTGCCGTCCCAGGTCTCGACCGGGTCCAGGCAGGTGTCGCAGTTGCCGCAGGGCTCCGGCAGCGTCTCGTTGAAATAGTTCAGCAGCACCTGGCGGCGGCAGTCCGACGTCTCGCAGAAGCCCAGCAGGGCCTCCAGCTTGCCGCGCTCCACCCGGCGGTGGCTGTCGCCGGCCTCCGACTGTTCCAGCATCTGGCGCAGCATCACCACGTCGGCCATGCCGTAGGCCATCCAGGCGTTTGCGGGCAGGCCGTCGCGGCCGGCGCGGCCGGTCTCCTGGTAATAGGCTTCCAGGCTCTTGGGCGGGTCGAGATGGCAGACGAAGCGGACGTTCGGCTTGTCGATGCCCATGCCGAAGGCCACCGTGGCGACCATCACCAGACCCTCGCTCTTGATGAAGCGGTCCTGGTTGGCCTCGCGCACGTCGGCCGGCAGCCCGGCATGGTAGGGCAGAGCCTCGCGACCTTGTTGGTTCAGCCAGGCGGCGACCTCCTCCACCTTGTTGCGCGACATGCAATAGACGATGCCGGCGTCTTCCGGGTGGTTCTCGCGCAGGAAAGCCAGCATCTGCTGGCGCTCGCTCTTCTTCGGCACCACGCGGTAGGTGATGTTGGGCCGGTCGAAGCTGGACAGGAAGACGCGGGCGTCGGTCAGGCCCAGCTTGTCCTTGATCTCGGCGCGGGTCTGCACGTCGGCGGTCGCGGTCAGCGCGATGCGCGGCACCATCGGGTGGCGTTCGTGCAGGATCGACAGCTGCAGATATTCCGGCCGGAAGTCATGCCCCCACTGCGACACGCAATGCGCCTCGTCCAGCGCGAACAGCGCCAGACGGGTGCGGTCGAGCAGGTCGAGGAAGCGCGGCGTCACCAGCCGTTCGGGTGCGACATAGACGAGGTCGATCTCGCCCTGCACCATCGCCCTCTCCACCTCCCGCGCCTCGGCCGGGCCGAGGGAGGAGTTGAGGAAGGCGGCGCGCACGCCAAGCTCCCGCAGCGCCGTCACCTGATCGCGCATCAGGGCGATCAGCGGCGAGACCACCACCGTTACGCCGTCGCGCACCAGCGCCGGGATTTGGTAGCACAGCGACTTGCCGCCGCCGGTGGGCATCAGCACCAGCGCGTCGCCGCCGCGCACCACATGGTCGATGATGTCGGCCTGCTGGCCGCGGAAGGAGTCGTAGCCGAACACCGTCCGCAGCGCGTCGAGCGCCGTGGCCGGCCGTTGACCGGAGGCGTCGTCCGACGCATCCCGGTTGCTGTAGGAAAACAACGAATCCACGCCGATGCGGTTCAGGAAAGTGGTGCCGGAATTCCGGCTTGTCGTCTCAACGCCCCATCATGTGGCACAGATCGCCCCCAGGGCAAAGCCGCAAAGGGCCACACCCGGGAACAAAGGTCGGACCCTCGCCGGCTCCACCACACATTGGTGTGAAAGGGTGGCGCCCGCTCATCGTCCGCGTGTAAACTGAAAACGGCGGATGGAATAGGCCATCCGCCGTTTCAGAGAGGAAGCTGGCATGAAGAAGATGCCCTTCTTCCTGGTGCTCCAGTGGCGGCGATGGCGGATCGAAATCCGCCTGATCCGTCGCTAAGCACCGGGAGCGTGCCGGCGGGTGTAGCAGCACCCGCCGGCCACCTCCGAAAAATATACAGTCGCGCGGCCCGATTTTCAACGCGCGGTATTGGCCCCTACAGCAGATCCCGCAGCATCGCCACCAGCGGCACGTCGGCCGGCGGCATCGGGTAATCGCCCATCCGGTTCGGGTAGACCCAGGCGAGTTTCTGCCCCTCCTGCGGCATCACGTCGCCCTCCCATACCCGGCAGACATAGAGCGGCATCAGCAGGTGGAAGCTCTCGTAGCTGTGGGACGCGAAGGTGAAGGGCGCGAGGCAGCTTGCCGCCGTGTCGATGCCCAACTCCTCCTTCAGCTCGCGCACCAGCGCGGCTTCCGGCGTTTCCCCGGCATCGACCTTGCCGCCGGGAAACTCCCATAGCCCGGCCAGCGATTTGCCGGGCGGGCGCTGGGCCAGCAGCACGCGCCCGTCGGCATCGACGAGCGCCACCGCGACCACCATCAGAACCGGCAGCGAGCCGCGAGCGGGGGTGGAGCTGGGATCGAAACAGGCGGTCATCACTCGACTCCGATGCCGGTCAGCTCCGGTAGCTGCCGTTGATGTCGATGTAGCCGTGCGTCAGGTCGCAGGTCCACACCTTCGCCGTGCCCTTGCCCAGGCCGAGGTCGATGTCGATGTCGATCTCCTTGCCCTTCATGTGGGTGGCGACCGGCGTCTCGTCATAGCCGGGGACCTCCATCCCGTCGGCGCAGATCAGGGTGCCGCCGACGGTGATCTTGATCAGGTCGCGGTCGGCGCGCTCGCCGGCGCGGCCGATGGCGGCGACGATGCGGCCCCAGTTGGCGTCCTCGCCGGCCACCGCGGTCTTGACCAGCGGCGAGTTCGCCACGGTCATGCCGATGCGCTTGGCGGCGGCGTCGCTGTCGGCGCCGCGCACGGTGATCGCGATGAACTTGGTCGCCCCCTCGCCGTCACGCACCACCTGCAGCGCCAGATCGAGCAGCAGATCCTCCAACGCGGCGCGGAACTCCGCCAGCTCGGCGGCATCGGCGCTCGACACCGGGGCGTTGCCGGCCTTGCCCGTCGCGAACAGCAGCAGCGTGTCGCTGGTCGAGGTGTCGCCGTCCACCGTGATGGCGTTGAAGGTGCGCTCGGTGAATTCCGACAGCATGTCCTGCAGCGCGGTGGCGGCGATGGCGGCGTCGGTGAAGACGAAGCCCAGCATCGTCGCCATGTCCGGCGCGATCATGCCCGATCCCTTGGCGAAACCGGCGATGGTCACCGTCGTGCCGCCGATGGTGGCGGTGCGCACCGCGCCCTTCGGGAAGGTGTCGGTGGTCATGATGGCGCGGGCGGCCTTCTCCCACGCGGCCGAATCGGCGGCGAGGGTCGGAGCCATCGGCGCCAGGCACTTGCCGATCGCGTCGGCAGCCAGCGGGATGCCGATCACGCCGGTCGAGGCGATATAGACCTCGTCCGGGGCGCAGCCGGCCAGCTCGGCGGCGGCGGCGACGGTCGCCTGCACGGTGGCGTCGCCCGCCTTGCCGGTGAAGGCGTTGGCGTTGCCGGCATTCACCACCACGGCGCGGGCCTGGCCCTTGGGCAGGCTGTCGCGGCACCAGATCACCGGGGCCGAGCAGGTCAGCGACCGGGTCAGCACGCCCGCCACGCTGGTGCCGGGATCCAGCACGGCCAGCAGCAGATCGTCGCGGCCCTTGTATCGGATGCCGCTGTTCGCCGTGGCGATGCGCACGCCCGCGATGGGCGGCAACGTCGGGAAGCTGGCGGGAGCCAAGGGGGAGAGGGTCGTGGCCATGGAGGGGATTCCCGTGGTGGGGAGTGGTGGCATGTGGAGAGGGGTAGGAGTGGAGACGCTTGCCCCCACCTAACCTCCCCCGCTGGGCGGGGGAGGGACTGCCGCCACTCTCCCGCACAAGCACTTACTCCCTCCCCCGCGATCGGACCGGCCTTCGGCCGGCCGAGAGCGAGGGAGGGTCGGGGTGGGGGCAATACGGCGCCCCCGTCCCCTTACTTCTTCGTCGGCTCCGCCGGGGTGGCGGGAGCGGCCGGGGCCGGGGTCGCCGGAGCGGCGGCCGGCTCTTCCTTCGGCATCGGCGAGCCGTCCAGCTGGAAGGTCTCGATCGTCGCCTTGCCGCGCAGCTCCTCGACCAGCGCGGTGACGATGTCCTTCGACAGCGTCTGCTCCAGCTGCGGCTTCACCTCGTCGAGCGTCGGCTGCGGCTGGGCGCGCTTATCCTCGACCTTGATGATGTGATAGCCGAACTGGGTCTTGACCGGCTCCTTGCTGATCTCGCCCGGCTTCATGGCGAAGGCGGCGTTGGCGAAGGGCTCGACCATCGCATCCTTGGTGAAGTAGCCGAGATCGCCGCCCTGGGCCGCCGCGGCGGCATCCTTGGACTTCTCCTTGGCCAGCTTGGCGAAATCGCCACCCTTCTTCAGCTGGGCGATGATGGCCTTGGCCTCGTCTTCCTTCTCGACCAGGATGTGGGCGGCCTTGACCTCCTCCTGCGCCGGGTTCTCCTTCAGGAAATCCTGATAGGCCTTCTGCATCGCGTCGGGGGTGATGCGGGCCTTGATCTCCTTCTGGATATAGGCGCGCTGCACCGCGCGCTCCTCGGCGCGCTTGATCTCGTCCTTGACCTCGGCCGAATCGGCCAGACCGGCCTTGTAGCCGGCCGAGGAGACCAGCTTGCCGCTGACCAGCTGGTCGATCACCGCCGGATAGATCATCTCGATCGGCATCTGCTGCACCTGGGGCGGCAGTTGCGAGACCATGCGGGAGACGTCCGACTTGTGCAGCTCCTCGCCGTTGACGCGGGCGACCACCGGATCGGCCGGAGCAGCCGGCGCGGCCGGAGCCGAGGCGGCCGGGGCCGGCGTGGCCGGCGCGGGGGTGGCGGGAGCCGGCGTCTGGGCATTGGCGGCCAGCGCGATGCCACAGGCGGCAACCGACAGGAGCGCAGTGCGGAACACTCGTTGAACCATGGCGTGTCTGTTTCCTTCCGGCGGATGCTTTGCGACAAGTGGGCGGCCGATGGGTCGGAGCCCGGTTCGCATGGCCTGCGGCATCGGAGCCATCCGCCGCTCCGCGCCCGATTCCGCAGGGGATTAAGCATGGCTAGCCCGCGCGGGGCAAGGGGTGCGCTTGGGTCCCGCTGGGGATCCCGCAGCGGATCCGGCGGCCATGAGCCTCTCCAACGACCTGTGCCCCGCACCCGGCAATACCAGCCCCGAACCCTCCCGTCAGCCGCCTTCCCGCTTTCTGGATGTGATTTCATGGTTCCGTCATGCCCGCAGCGGGCCACCGGGGCCAGGAATGGCGCAGGCACTGCCCGCTTCGCGGAATGCCGCAGGAAGGCTCCACCTGCCCGGTCTCGTTGACAGGGCCTTGCCATAGTCCTATGTGAGACCCGTCGATAGACTGGCCCGCATTCCGCTTTACTCCCGAGGTTTTCATGTTCGGCGCTCTCGCCCGCAAGATTTTCGGCACCGCCAACACGCGCGCGGTCAAGGCGCTGCACAAGACCGTGGCTCAGATCAACGCGCTGGAGCCGTCGGTCGCGGCGCTGACCGACGACCAGCTGAAGGGTCGCACCGACTGGCTGCGCGACCGGCTGGCCAAGGGCGAGACGCTGGACGACATCCTGCCCGACGCCTTCGCCACCGTGCGCGAGGCGGCCAAGCGCGTGCTGGGCCAGCGCCATTTCGACGTGCAGCTGATGGGCGGCATGGTGCTGCACAGCGGCAAGATCGCGGAGATGCGCACCGGCGAAGGCAAGACCCTGGTCGCCACGCTGGCCGTCTACCTGAACGCGCTGGAAGGCAAGGGCGTCCACGTCGTCACCGTGAACGACTACCTCGCCTCGCGCGACAGCGGCTGGATGGCGCGGGTCTACGGCTTCCTCGGCCTGACGACCGGCTGCATCGTCCACGGCCTGGACGACGACGAGCGCCGCGCCGCCTATGCCGCCGACATCACCTACGGCACGAACAACGAGTTCGGCTTCGACTATCTGCGCGACAACATGAAGTTCCGGCTGGAGGAACTGGTCCAGCGCCCCTTCAACTTCGCCATCGTCGACGAGGTCGACTCGATCCTGATCGACGAGGCGCGCACGCCGCTGATCATCTCCGGCCCGTCCACCGACTCGTCCGAGATGTATGTCCAGGTCGACCGGCTGATCCCGATGCTGGTTCCCGAGGATTACGAGAAGGACGAGAAGCACCGCACCGTCAGCTTCACCGAAGCCGGCCAGGAGCATATGGAGCAGCTGCTGGGCGAGGCCGGGCTGCTGAAGACCGGCGGGCTCTACGACATCCAGAACGTCGCGCTGGTCCATCATTCGCAGCAGGCGCTGCGCGCCCACATGCTGTTCCAGCGCGACAAGGACTACATCGTCAAGGACGACAAGGTCGTCATCATCGACGAGTTCACCGGCCGCATGATGGAAGGCCGCCGCTTCTCCGAAGGCCTGCACCAGGCGCTGGAGGCCAAGGAGAAGGTGACGATCCAGCGCGAGAACCAGACGCTGGCCTCCATCACCTTCCAGAACTACTTCCGCATCTATCCGAAGCTGGCCGGCATGACCGGCACCGCGCTGACCGAGGCGGCGGAGTTCGGCGAGATCTACGGCCTCGAAGTCGTCGACATGCCGACCAACGTGCCGGTCAAGCGCATCGACCATGACGACGAGGTCTACCGCACCGCGACCGAGAAGTACCACGCGATGACCGACCTGATCGAGGACGCGCGCAAGCGCGGCCAGCCGGTCCTGGTCGGCACCACCTCGATCGAGAAGTCGGAACTGCTGTCGGAGCTGCTGACCAAGCGCGGCATCCCGCACAACGTCCTGAACGCCCGCCACCACGAGCAGGAAGCCTACATCGTGGCCCAGGCCGGCCGCGCCGGGGCGGTGACCGTCGCCACCAACATGGCCGGCCGCGGCACCGACATCCAGCTGGGCGGCAATCTCCAGATGCGGATCGAGGTCGAACTGGCCGATGTGCCCGAAGGCCCGGAGCGCGAGGCCCGGATCAAGCAGATCGAGGCGGAGATCGCCGAGGCGCGCGAGACGGTCAAGCAGGCCGGCGGCCTCTACGTCGTCGGCACCGAGCGCCACGAAAGCCGCCGCATCGACAACCAGCTGCGCGGCCGTTCCGGCCGCCAGGGCGATCCCGGCACCTCGAAGTTCTTCCTGTCGCTGGAAGACGACCTGATGCGCATCTTCGGGTCGGAGCGGATGGACAGCATGCTCCAGCGTCTCGGCCTGAAGGAGGGCGAGGCGATCATCCATCCCTGGATCAACAAGGCGCTGGAAAAGGCGCAGCAGAAGGTCGAGGCGCATCACTTCGAGGTCCGCAAGAACCTGCTGAAGTTCGACAACGTCATGAACGACCAGCGCAAGGTCGTCTATGAACAGCGCCACGAGGTGATGGAAAGCGAGGACATCGCGGAGGAAATCCGCGAGATGCGCCACCAGATCATCGCCAACATGGTGTCGACCGCCATTCCGGCCAACAGCTACTCCGAGCAATGGGACATCGACGGCCTGCACGAGGGGGTGAACCGCGTGCTGGGCATGGACCTGCCGGTCCAGGAGTGGGCCAAGGAAGAGGGCATCGCCGAGCCGGAGATCGAGGAGCGCGTGCGCGAGGCCGCCGACCGCAAATATGCGGAGAAGGAGGAGGCCTACGGCGCCGAGACGATGCGGCATGTGGAGAAGAGCATCCTGCTCCAGATCCTGGACCAGGAATGGAAGGACCACCTCCTCCAGCTCGACCATCTCCGCCAGGGCATCAACCTGCGCGCCTATGCCCAGAAGGATCCGCTGAACGAATACAAGCGCGAGGCCTTCGAGCTGTTCGACACCATGCTGATGACCCTGCGCGAGCAGGTCACCACCATCCTGATGCATGTCGAAATCCGCATGGCCCCGTCGCAGGAGGAGCTGTTCGCCCGCCAGATGCAGGAGATGCACGAGGGCCGCATGGACCCGGCGCTGGCGATGGCGGGCCTGGGTGCCGGCGAAGATGAAGCCCTGCCGGCCGGCATGGTCCGCGCCTCCTCGCTCGCCGGGACGCCGGAAGACCGGCCCCTGCCGGCCGAGGTGATGGAAAACACTCCGCGCAACGCCGCCTGCCCCTGCGGCTCCGGCAAGAAGTTCAAGCACTGCCACGGGCGCATGGCGTAAGGGGGATCGGCGGGGGGACGTGCCCGCGCGTTGCCCCCACCCTTCCCACGGCTTCGCCGCGGGCCCCTTCCCTCCCCCGCTCTCGGCCGGCCGAAGGCCGGTCCGATCGCAAGGGAGGGAGTTATCCCCTCCCCCGCCCAGCGGGGGAGGGTTAGGGTGGGGGCAATTCCAGCATGCACTCCCCCATTGAAACCAACCCCTCCCCACCCCGTTTCCTCTGCGTGACCACGGAGAAATGGGACGCCATGTTGGAAGAGTTCAAGAAATTCATCAGCCGCGGCAATGTCGTGGAGCTGGCCGTCGGCATCATCATCGGTGCGGCCTTTACGGGAATCGTCAATTCCCTGGTGAAGGACATCCTGATGCCGCCGATCGGCTGGGTCATGGGCGGCATCGACTTCTCCAACTATTTCTTCAGCCTGTCGGGCGGCCATTACGACTCCCTGCAGGCGGCCGAGGCGGCTGGCGCGGCCACCGTCAATTACGGCCGCTTCATCAACGCCTGCATCAATTTCCTGATCGTCTCCGGCGCCCTGTTCCTGATCGTCCGGCAGGTCAACCGGCTGCACATCCTGCACAGGGAAGTGCCGAAGACGCCACCGCGGCAGGAACAGCTGCTGGAGGAAATCCGCGACGCCCTGCGCGCCCGGTCGAAGGACGCCGCAGACGGCCGGGATCCGTCCCCCGGCCGCCCGTCCTGACGGCGCCCCCTGGCGGCCCCTCCGCCGGCGCCGCCGTGACTCCAAAGGGGTGCCCTCCCCGGAACGGGGTGTTTGTCACGGCATGATCGGAACCCCCCGTTGCCGATGCGGGGTGAACGGGCTACCCTCTCCGGCGAAGTGGCGGAAGCGGGACGGTGGCTGCCGGATGACGGCGCCGGTTCCTCCATCGCCACGATGTCCCGGCCAGAGCGATGCCAATGCCCGTCCACCGCTTCCCGCCCGTCCTCCGCGCCGGTACCCGAGGATGAGCCTCGCTCCGCGGACCGCCCGTCATGGACGATCTGCGGGCCGGCCCTTCGGAGGCCGGTGTCTTGCCGGTGGCCGCGCCGCCTTGCGCCTGCTCGCCGTCCTGCTGATGGCCGGCGGCCCGGCGGCGGCGATCACCTCGCTGCCCCCACCACCGCGCCGGCACCCGATGCGGGACCGCGCCCGGCCGAGATCCGGGTGGCGCTGGACGACAATTACCCGCCCTACAGCTTCCGCAACGCCGACGGCACCCATGTCGGAATCGTGAAGGACCTGTGGGCGCTGTGGTCGCAGAAGACAGGCATTCCGGTGCGGATGATGCCGAGCGACTGGATACTGGCGCGCCACGCGATCGACACCGGCGCCGCCGACGTGATCGAGACCATCTTCCGCAACGGCGCGCGCGATGTGCTCTACGACTTCTCCACCCCCTACGCCCGCGTCGACGTGCCGATCTGGTTCAGCAGCGACCTCAGCGGGATCATCGGGGTGGAGTCGCTGCGCGCCTTCACCGTCGGGGTCAAGGACGGCGATTTCTGCGCCGAATGGCTGACCGACCAGGGCATCACCGCCTTCCAGCGCTACCCCGGCTTCGAGGTGATGGTTGACGCCGCCGCCCGGCAGGAGACGCGGGTCTTCTGCATGGACGACCCGTCGGCCAACTACTACATGACCAAGCGCGGGGTGCAGGGGCGCTTCCGCTACACCGACCCGCTCTACACCGGCGAACTGCGCTGGGCGGTCCGCAAGGGCGAGGCGGCGCTTCACCGCCTGATCTCCGACGGCTTCGCCCGCATCGCCCCGGAGGAGCGCAAGGCGATCGAGCAGCGCTGGGTCGGCCGCAGCCTGGGCGGAGTCAGCCCCGGACTGATCGACCTGCTGCTCAAGCTGCTGGCGGGGCTCGCGGTGCTGGGCATCGGTGCGCTGGTCTGGGTGCTGCTGCTGCGCCGGCAGGTGGAAAGCAAGACGGAGAGCCTGCGCACCGCGGTCGCCGCCCTGACCTCCAGCGAGGAGCGCGTCCGCACCATCTTCGACAGCGTCACCGACGCCATCTTCATCCACGACCTCGACAGCGGCGCCATCCTGGAGGTCAACCGCCGGATGGCGGAGATGTACCGCATCGGCGACACGCCGCTGTCGGACATCCATGTCGGGATGCTCAGCTCCGGCCTGCCGCCCTACACGCGGGACGAGGCGGCGGCCTGGATCCGCAAGACGTCCGGCGGCGAACCGCAGCTGTTCGAATGGCATGCCCGCCGGCTGGACGGCACCCTGTTCTGGGTGGAGGTCAGCATGCGGCGCGCCACCGTGGACGGCAACGACCGCCGCCTGCTGGTCGTCGTGCGCGACATCACCGAGCGCAAGGCGGCACAGGAACGGGTGGAGTATCTGGCGCGCCACGACGTGCTGACCCTGCTGCCCAACCGGCTGCTGCTGCAGGACCGCACCGAACAGGCGCTGGCGCGGGCGGAGCGCAACGGGCGGCTGGTGGCGTTGGTCGCCTGCGGGCTCGACCGCTTCAAGACGGTGAACGACAGCCTGGGCCACGCCGTGGGCGACGCCCTGCTGCGCGCCACGGCGGAGCGGCTGAAGGCCGCGGTGCGCGACACCGACACGGTCAGCCGCAGCGGCGGCGACGAGTTCATCCTGCTGCTATCCGGCCTGCCCGACGGCGACGCCGTGGTGGAAACGGTCGCCTCCCTGCACGAGGCGATGGCGGCCCCCTTCCAGATCGACGGGCACGAGCTGACCGTCACCCTGTCCTCCGGCGTCGCGCTGGCCCCGGCCGACGGCAAGGACTTCGCCACCCTGCTGAAGAATGCCGACACCGCCCTGCACCACGCCAAGGCCGCCGGCCGCGACACCCACCGCTTCTATGCCGAGGCGATGAACGCCGAAGCGGTGGCCCATCTCTCCACCCGCAGCGGCCTGCGCCGCGCGCTGGAACGGGGGGAGTTCCTGGTCCACTACCAGCCGCAGGTCAGCCTGGAGACCGGCGTCGTGATCGGAGCGGAAGCCCTCCTGCGCTGGAACCATCCCGACAAGGGCATGATCCCGCCCGGCGCCTTCATCCCCATCGCCGAGGACAGCGGCCTGATCGTTCCCATCGGCGCCTGGGTCCTGGCGGAGGCCTGCCGGCAGGCGGCGGCATGGCACGCCCGCGGCCTGTCGCTGTCGGTCGCGGTCAACCTGTCGGCCCTGCAGCTCCAGCGCAGCGATCTCGTCCGCACCGTCACCCGGGCACTGGCCGACAGCGGGCTGGACCCGCTGCTGCTGGAACTGGAACTGACCGAATCGATGCTGATCCGGAACACCGACCTGGTGATGGACAATCTGCGCCGGATCAAGGCGATGGGCGTGCAGGTGTCGATCGACGATTTCGGCACCGGCTATTCCAACCTGTCCTATATCGGCCGCCTGGCGGTGGACAAGCTGAAGATCGACCGCAGCTTCGTCGCCGACCTCACCAGCAATCACGACAGCGCCAAGATCACCGCCGCCGTCATCCAGATGGCCCACGGCCTGAACCTGACCGCCGTGGCGGAGGGCGTGGAGGATGCCGAAACGCTGGAGGCCCTGCGCCAGCTGAACTGCGACGTCGCCCAGGGCTATTTCCTCGGCCGCCCCGGTCCGGCCGACGCGGTGGAACGCGCCGCCCGGCAGGTGAACCCGTTCAAGGTCGGCGTTTAGGCCGTCCCGTTCGCCACATGCAGGCTGATCACCCCGGCGACGATCAGGGCGATGCCCACCACCTTCATCACCGTCAGCGATTCCCCGAACACGAACACGCCGATGGCGGCGATGGCCGCCGTTCCCGCCGCCGACCAGATGGCGTAGGCGATGCCGACCTCGATGCTGCGCAACGCCTTGGCCAGCAGCACGAAGGCGACGCCATAGCACAGCACCACCACCGCTGCGGGGCCGAGCCGCGTCATGCCGTCAGACATCTTCATCGCGGAGGTGCCGACGATCTCGAACAGGATCGCCACCCCCAGGTACAGCCAGCTCATCGCCTCGACACCCCGCCCATACCCGCAAAGCCGATCCCGCAGGCGGCGCAGGATGGACCGCGCGCAGGCACGCTGCAAGAGCCCCACGCCAGACACCCACGGTTGACGCCACGCCCGCCGAGCCCTAGGGTCTTTGCCCTCATTCCTTGACTTTATCTATCTGGTTTCGAAAGGGTCCGACGATGACCGGCGAACGGGATCTGGCGTTGCAGGCGAAGGCATGGCCGTTCGAGGAGGCGCGCAAACTGGTCGCGCGCTTCGCGAAAGCGCCGCCCGCCAAAGGCTATGTCCTGTTCGAGACCGGCTATGGTCCCTCGGGCCTGCCGCATCTCGGCACCTTCGGCGAGGTGGCGCGCACCAGCATGGTGCGCCACGCCTTCCAGACCATGAGCGACATTCCGACCAGGCTGTTCTGCTTCTCGGACGACATGGACGGGCTGCGCAAGGTCCCCGACAACATCCCCAACAAGGAGATGGTGGCGGCCAACCTGGGCAAGCCGCTGACCCAGGTGCCGGACCCCTTCGGCACCCATGACAGCTTCGGCGCCCACAACAACGCCCGGCTGCGCGCCTTCCTCGACAGCTTCGGCTTCGAGTACGAGTTCCAGTCCTCCACCGACTGGTACAAGTCCGGCCGCTTCGACGAGGCGCTGCTCGGCATCCTGCGCCATTACGACGAGGTGATGGCGGTGATGCTGCCCACCCTCGGCGCCGAGCGTCAGGCGACCTACAGCCCCTTCCTGCCGGTCTCCCCCTCCACCGGGCGGGTGCTGCAGGTGCCGATGCTGGAGCGCAACGTCGATGCCGGCACCATCGTCTTCCAGGACGAGGACGGCAAGACGGTGGAGCTGCCGGTCACCGGCGGCCATGTGAAGCTGCAGTGGAAACCCGACTGGGGCATGCGCTGGTTCGGCCTGGGCGTCGACTACGAGATGTACGGCAAGGACCTGATCCCATCGGCCGATCTCGCCGGCAAGATCTGCAAGATCCTCGGCGGCACCCCGCCGGAGGGATTCAATTACGAGCTGTTCCTCGACGACAAGGGCCAGAAGATCTCCAAGTCGAAGGGCAACGGCCTGACGATGGAGGAATGGCTGGCCTACGCGCCGCCGGAAAGCCTCGCCCTCTACATGTTCCAGAAGCCGAAGTCGGCCAAGCGCCTCTACTTCGACGTCATCCCGCGCGCCGTCGACGAGTATCTGACCTTCGTCGACAAGGTCCATGGCGAGGAGCCGGCGAAGAAGCTGGAGAACCCGGCCTGGCACATCCACAACGGCAAGCCGCCGGCCGTGCGTTCCGACGTGTCGTTCAACCTGCTGCTCAATCTGGCGGGCGCGGCGAATGCCGAGACCAAGGATACCATGTGGGGCTTCATCCGCCGCTACGCGCCGGACGCCACGCCGGAGAACAGCCCCTTCCTGGACAGCATGGTCGGCTATGCCGTGCGCTACTACCAGGATCAGGTGAAGCCGACCAAGCGGTTCCGCGCGCCCACCGACGCCGAGCGCGCCGCCCTGCAGGACCTGCTGGCCAAGCTGGACAGCCTGCCGGCCGACGCCCGCGCCGACACCATCCAGAACGAGGTGTTCGCCGTTGGCAAGGAGCACGGCTTCACCGAACTGCGGGCGTGGTTCCAGGCGCTGTACGAGGTGCTGCTCGGGCAGACCACCGGTCCGCGCATGGGCTCCTTCATCCAGCTCTACGGCATCGACGAGACCAAGGCGCTGATCCGCGAGAAGCTGGCGGCCTGATCCCGTCCTTTCCATTCGGATGAAAAGGGGGCGTCGAAAGGCGCTCCCTTTTTCGTTTACGAACCACTGCGAACGTTATCATTTTCCAAATTGATCGTTCGTCTGACGTTCGACTCCCGTTCTGCTCATGAAATGGGCGGAATACTGCATTTCCGCCCATCCGTCAGGCGAACCAAGCCTTATTCCATACCGCGCTATGCGGATGTCGCACCGCACCAATTCGAAAACCGTGGTACCGCTAACACGGCTGTGGCCGTACACTCCGCCTCGTTACTGCATTTTGCAGTGCGTTTCCTCCCTAGACTAAAGGCCGCGCCCGCATGGGCTGCGGCCCTTTTTTTGGCTGCGCCGGGAAGGTATGTCCCCACCAATGCGCAGGATGTCACGGGCTCGACCGTAGCCGTATTAGGGACCCGTTAACCAGGGCGGCGCTTCGATGGTGTGGATGCTCCCACCGCCGCCCTCGCCTCCCCTGAGCGGCGGCGCAAACCGAAGGTCCCCGGTCCGGTGACAGCCCGGCGTTCCCTATCCCGATCCTCCCCCGATCTCCCGCCGGAGACGGACGGCGGAGTCGCGCCCGAGTTGATGGACTACCTGTTCGCCGATTCGCCGGACACCACACCGCCGCCCGCACAGCCCGGCCGCAGCATCGCCCGTCAGGTCGGCGACGTGCTGGTCGAGTCGCGGCTGGCGGGCATGGGCGATGCCGATGTTCGCTCCACGCTGGCCCGCAAGCTCTGCCGCCTGTTGCCCGACCTGCCGCCGGGCGGGGCCGACACCGTCAGCACCGTCGCCGTGCGTGCACTGGAACAGCTGGCCCGCGACCACATCGTCCGGGTGCGCGAGGCGCTGGCGACCGCGATCAAGGACATCGCCTGCGCGCCCCCATCGGTGGTGGCGACGCTGGCACGCGACGTCGAACAATCGGTGGCCGAGCCGGTGCTGCGCTGCTGCGCCGCGCTCAGCGACGAGGATCTGCTGGACATCGTCGCCGCCGCCCCAGCCGGTTGGGCATTGTCGGCCATCGCCCGGCGCCACAGCATCGGTGCCGCCCTCTCCGACGCCATCGCCGGCAGCGGCCATGCCGAGGCGACCGGCATCCTGCTGGACAACAGCGGGGCGGTGATCGCAGAACCGACGCTGGAAACGCTGGTGGAGCAGTCCGCCCACCACCCCGACTGGCGGGAAATGCTGGCCCGCCGCCCCGCCCTGCCCCGCCGGCTGGCGTTGCGGCTGGCGGATTTCGTCGATCTGGCGGTGGTGGAGCAACTGCGCCGCCGTCCCGATTTCGACGACGCCACGGTGGCGGAGATCGCCGCCGCCACCCGCCGCCGCATCGACTGGGCCGAAGCGCCCGAATCGGCCGAAGCGCCGGAACGCCGCGCCGTCCGCCTGCACCGGCTGGGCAAGCTGGACGAAACCGCGCTGGGCGACGCGATGTCGTGGAACGAGGCCGGATTCGTTCGGGCGGCGCTGACGCTCCGCGCCCGCGTGGCGCCGGAGGTCGTGGAGCTGATCCTGGACTCCCACGATCCGCAGGCGGTCACCGCGCTGGTCTGGCGTGCCGGCCTGTCGATGCGCTGCGCCATGCAGATCCAGGCCCGCGCCGCCGGCATCCACCCGCGCGCCATGCTGAACGCCCGGCAGGGCAGCGGCTTCCCGCTGTCCCCCGCCGAGATGGCCCGCCATTTGGAACGCTACGGCATCGGGCCGTAAGCTTGATCGTGCCGGCGAGCGTTGATTCCCTCCCCCGCCCAGCGCTACGGGAAGCACACATCTCGCGCTTGCGGGAAGGCGTGCAGCTTAGCGTTGAGGAAAGCCCCGCAAGGGGAGAGGGGCTATTCGCCACCAAAGGCTGCTGCTCTTTCGCAGATGCGAGATGTGTGCATCCCGTAGCGCCCAGCGGGGGAGGGTCAGGGTGGGGGCAAGTGTATCAAGCCCCCTACACCCCAAACCCTTACTGCACGCCCCCGCGCGGCATCGGCTGGCGCGGCGTGGCGCGGCCGGTCTGCGGCACCGGGGTGTCGGGCGAGACCTCCTTGTAATAGGGGCCGCGGTCGGTCGGTCCTTCCATCGCCTCGGCCGGGGTGACGATCTGCTCGCCGGTGCCGGCGTCGAAGGCGATCAGCGCCTGCTGGCGGACTTTCAGGCAGGCCTCGCGCTTGGCCGCCATCTCGGCCGACTGCGACCCGTCGAGCGCCACCAGCGGCAGCACCCAGTTGGACCGCTGGTCGGCGGGGATCGAGGTGTAGACGTAGTTGGTCAGCGGCTGGCAATAGGCGACGCTGGTTTCCGCCGCCGCGTCGGTGATCGGTGCGGCGGCGATGGCGGCACCATAATCGCCCACCGTCTGCGCCTGGGCGCCGCCGGCAACCAGGGCACCGGCGATGCCGGCGCCGAGCGCCAGCGACATGGTCAGACCGGGAATGAAACGGGCCACGAGCTTGGCCATCTGCGCTCTCCTTCGACCATATTCGAACAAGGTAAGGACCGGACGCGAACCATACGTATAAAGCCGAACGCTCCGGCCGTTGGAAAGGATCATCGGGGGTGCGACGCAAAGCTGCAATGCCCCGCTTGCGGTGATGCTTGCCCTCCGCGACAAAACGCGCTACCTACGCTTCCGAAATCTCGGGGCGCTGGATCCCTAAGACGTTAGAATGACCAACGGTTCTAGTCTCCCGCTGAATGGGGGACGCTCAAACGTTTTAGGGAACGCTCCATGGCTCGCAAGAAGATTGCGCTCGTCGGTGCCGGCCAGATTGGCGGCACGCTGGCTCTGCTCGCTGCTCAGAAGGAACTGGGCGACGTCGTCCTGTTCGACATCGCCGAAGGCATGCCGGCCGGCAAGGCGCTGGATCTCGCCGAAACCTCCCCGGTCGAGGGCTTCAATGCCAGCCTGACCGGCGGCAACGACTACTCGGTCATCGAGGGTGCCGACGTCGTGATCGTCACCGCCGGCATCCCGCGCAAGCCGGGCATGAGCCGCGACGACCTGATCGGCATCAACAGCGGCGTCTGCAAGACCGTCGGCGAGGCCATCGGCAAGTACGCCCCGAACGCCTTCGTCATCGTCATCACCAACCCGCTCGACGTGATGGTGGTGGGTGCTGCAGCAGGCGTCCGGCCTGCCGCCGGAGCGCGTGGTCGGCATGGCCGGCGTGCTCGACTCGGCCCGCTTCCGCTACTTCCTGGCCGAAGAGTTCAACGTGTCGGTCGAGGACGTCACCGCCTTCGTGCTGGGCGGCCACGGCGACACCATGGTCCCGCTGGTGCGCTACTCCACCGTCGCCGGCATCCCGCTGCCCGATCTGGTCAAGATGGGCTGGACCACGCAGGAGAAGCTGGACGCCATCGTTCAGCGCACCCGTGACGGCGGCGCCGAGATCGTCAAGCTGCTGAAGACCGGTTCGGCCTTCTACGCCCCGGCCGCGTCCGCCATCCAGATGGCCGAGTCCTACCTCAAGGACCAGAAGCGCGTTCTCCCGGTCGCCGCCCACCTGAGCGGCCAGTACGGCCAGGACGACCTCTACGTCGGCGTCCCGACGATCATCGGCGCCGGCGGCGTCGAGAAGATCATCGAGATCGAGCTGAACGACGAAGAGAAGGCGATGTTCCAGAACTCCGTCGACGCGGTGAAGACGCTGGTCGACGTCGTCAAGAAGCTGGACGCCGAAAAGGCCGCTTCCTAAGGAACGGATCGCGCGGTCTCCGGCGTCCGCCCGGCCCATATCCGGGCCGGGTGGCCGCCGGTGGTGCGCCCCGTCTTGTCCTTCAGTCGACCCGTTCTCGTCAGCCGAACCAAAAAACAGATGGACGCCCGATGAACATCCATGAGTACCAGGCGAAAAGCCTGCTGAAGAAGTACGGCGTCGCGGTTCCCCGCGGCGGCGTTGCCTACACCCCGCAGGAGGCCGAGACGGTCGCCCGTGAACTCGGCGGTCCGGTCTGGGTCGTGAAGTCCCAGATCCACGCCGGTGGCCGCGGCGCCGGGCGCTTCAAGGACAACCCCGAGGGCAAGGGCGGCGTCCGCGTCGTCAAGTCGATCGAGGAAGTCGGCAAGAACGCCGCCGAGATGCTGAACCACGTCCTCGTGACGAAGCAGACCGGCGCGGAAGGCCGCGAGGTCAAGCGCCTCTACATCGAGGAAGGCGCCGACATCAAGCGCGAGCTGTATCTCGGCATGCTGATCGACCGCGCCACCGGCCGCGTGACGATCATGGCCTCGACCGAAGGCGGCATGGAGATCGAGGAGGTCGCCCACAACACGCCGGAGAAGATCGTCAAGGTCGCCGTCGACCCGGCCACCGGCATCCAGGGCTACCACACCCGCAAGGTCGCCTTCGCGCTGGGCCTGGAAGGCAAGCAGGTTCGGCGCCGCCGCCAAGTTCATCCAGGCCGCCTATCAGGCCTTCGTGGACCTGGATTGCGCCATCGTCGAGATCAACCCGCTGATCGTCACCGGGCTCGGGCGACATCCTGGCGCTCGACGCCAAGATGAACTTCGACGACAACGCGCTGTTCCGTCACAAGGACGTGGAAGAGCTGCGCGACGAGGCCGAGGAAGACCCGGCGGAGATCGAGGCGGCCAAGCACAGCCTCAACTACGTCAAGCTCGACGGCAACATCGGCTGCATGGTGAACGGCGCCGGCCTGGCGATGGCCACCATGGACATCATCAAGCTGTATGGCGGCGAGCCGGCCAACTTCCTCGACGTCGGCGGCGGCGCCACGAAGGAGCGCGTCACCGCGGCCTTCAAGCTGATCCTGTCCGACAGCAACGTCGAAGGCATCCTGGTCAACATCTTCGGCGGCATCATGCGCTGCGACGTGATCGCCGAGGGCGTGGTCGCCGCGGCGCGCGAAGTGCACCTGCACGTTCCGCTGGTGGTGCGCCTGGAAGGCACCAACGTCGATCTGGGCAAGAAGATCCTGGCCGAATCCGGCCTGCCGATCCTCTCGGCCGACAACCTCGCCGATGCCGCCGAAAAGGTGGTCAAGGCCGTGAAGGAGGCCGCGTAACATGGCTGTTCTCGTCGATAAGAACACGAAGGTGATCTGCCAGGGCTTCACCGGAGCCCAGGGCACCTTCCACTCCGAGCAGGCCATCGCCTACGGCACCAAGATGGTCGGCGGCGTCACGCCCGGTAAGGGCGGCGCCAAGCACCTCGACCTGCCGATCTTCGACACCGTGTCGGAAGCGGTGGAGAAGACCGGTGCCAACGCCAGCGTGATCTACGTGCCGCCGCCGTTTGCGGCCGACGCGATCCTGGAAGCGATCGACGCCGAGATCCCGCTGGTGGTCTGCATCACCGAAGGCATCCCGGTGCTGGACATGGTCCGCGTCAAGCGCGCGCTCGACGGCTCCAAGACCCGCCTGATCGGCCGAACTGCCCCGGCATCATCACGCCGGACGAGTGCAAGATCGGCATCATGCCGGGCCACATCCACAAGCGCGGCAAGATCGGCATCGTGTCCCGCTCCGGCACGCTGACTTATGAGGCCGTCGCGCAGACCACGGCGGCGGGCCTGGGGCAGACCACCTGCATCGGCATCGGCGGCGACCCGGTCAACGGCACCAACTTCGTCGACAGCCTGGAGCTGTTCGTGAAGGACCCGGAGACCGAGGGCATCATCATGATCGGCGAGATCGGCGGCGACGCCGAAGTCCGCGGCGCCGAGTTCATCAAGGCCTCGGGCACCAAGAAGCCGGTCGTCGGCTTCATCGCCGGCCGCACGGCTCCTCCGGGCCGCCGCATGGGCCATGCCGGCGCGGTGATCTCCGGCGGCAACGACACCGCCGACTTCAAGATCGACTTCATGAAGTCGGTCGGCATCGCCGTCGCCGACAGCCCCGCCAGCCTGGGCTCCACCATGCTGAAGGTGTTCAAGGGCTGATGGTCTGCGGGCGTCCCCTCACGGAGACGTCCGCGGCCTCGCGCCTTTGAGGAGAGGAAGACGGGTGGGACGCCGCGGTGTCCCGCCCGCCGCCCCTCACCCCTCCGGGCGGCCCTCTTGGACGGACGGTCCTGGGGACCCATATGCAAGCGTCGACGGAGCGTCTTTCGCGCCGCCGGCCTTCGTCGTCGGCGCTCACCCGTCGGCGTTTGCACATGGGGATCCAACCCCGTCCCCTTCATCCTACGAAATTCTCCCACAGGGACCCGGGTCCACGCCCGAGGTGAAACCATGTCGGCAAATCTGGAACAGACCTCGTTCCTCTTCGGCTCGAACGCCGGTTACGTCGCCGAACTCTATGCCAGCTATCTGTCCAACCCGGCCGCCGTCGATCCCAGCTGGAACAGCTTCTTCCAGGATCTGGACGAGGATTCGCGCGCCGTCCTGGACGAGCTGCGCGGCGCGTCCTGGACCGTGTCCGATCTGGAAGACCCCAAGGCCAAGCGCGATCCGGTCGCCGAGAGCTTCATCGTCGGCGCCCCCAACGGCGCGGCCAACGGTGCCGCCGCCGCGATGAACGGCCCGGCCAACGGCGCCATGCTGGCCCACGCCCAGCAGGTCTATGGCGGCATCAGCCCGCAGCAGCTGCGTGCCGCCACGCTGGACAGCATCCGCGCCCTGATGCTGATCCGCGTCTTCCGCGTCCGCGGCCACATGAACGCGCATTTCGACCCGCTGGGCCTGGAAAAGCGCGAGCCGCACCCGGAACTGGATCCGGCGACCTACGGCTTCGGCCCGGGCGACCTCGACCGTCCGATCTTCCTGAACTACTCGCTCGGCCTGGAAACGGCGACCCTGCGCCAGATCCTCGAAATCCTGCACAAGACCTATTGCGGGACGATCGGCGTCGAGTTCATGCACATCCAGGACCCGGAAGAGAAGGCCTGGATCCAGGAGCGCATCGAGGGCGGCCGCAACCACACCGACTTCACGGTGAACGGCAAGCGCGCCATCCTGGAGCGGCTGACCGCGGCCGAGGGCTTCGAGAAGTTCCTGCAGCTGAAATACACCGGCACCAAGCGCTTCGGCCTTGAGGGCGGCGAGTCGATGATCCCCGCGCTGGAGCAGATCCTGAAGCGCGGCGGCCAGCTCGGCCTGAAGGAGGTTGTCGTCGGCATGGCCCACCGCGGCCGTCTGAACGTGCTGACCAACTTCATGGGCAAGCCCTTCTCCGCCGTCTTCTCGGAGTTCCAGGGCAACCCGTCGAGCCCGCAGGACGTGCAGGGTTCGGGCGACGTGAAGTACCATCTCGGCACCTCGTCGGACCGCGACTTCAACGGCAACATCGTCCACCTGTCGCTGACCGCCAACCCGTCCCACCTGGAATGGGTCAACCCGGTCGTGCTGGGCAAGGTGCGCGCCAAGCAGCAGCAGCGCCGCGACCTGGAGCGCGAGCAGGTGATGGGCGTGCTGATCCACGGCGACGCCGCCTTCGCCGGCCAGGGCATCGTGGCCGAGACGCTGGGCCTGTCGGAGCTGCGCGGCTACCGCACCGGCGGCACCATGCACTTCATCATCAACAACCAGATCGGCTTCACCACCAACCCGACCTATTCGCGGTCGGGCGTGTACTGCTCCGACATGGCCAAGATGGTGCAGGCGCCGATCTTCCACGTGAACGGCGACGATCCCGAAGCCGTCGTCCATGTCAGCCGCATCGCCATCGAGTTCCGCCAGAAGTTCAAGCGGGACGTCGTGATCGACATGGTCTGCTACCGCCGCCACGGCCACAACGAGGGCGACGAGCCGGGCTTCACCCAGCCCATCATGTACAAGAACATCCGCGCCCACGCGACCACGCGCGAGCTGTATGCCAGGCAGCTGGTGAGCGAGAACGTCATCACCCAGGCCGAGGGCGACCAGATCACCCAGGACTTCATGAAGAAGCTGGAGGGTGAGTTCGAGGCGTCCAGCACCTACAAGCCGAACAAGGCCGACTGGCTGGAAGGCAAGTGGGCCGGCCTGCAGGCGCAGGGCGCCGACACCGCCCACCGCGGCGAGACCGGCGTGGACATCGACAGGCTGAAGCAGATCGGCTTCAAGCTCTGCGAGTATCCGAAGGACTTCGCGATCAACTCCAAGATCGCGCGCCAGCTGGAAGCCAAGAAGAAGACGCTCGAATCGGGCGAAGGCATCGACTGGGCAACCGCCGAGGCGCTGGCCTACGCCACGCTGGTGGCCGAAGGCACCGGCGTGCGCCTGTCGGGCCAGGATTCCGGCCGCGGCACCTTCTCGCACCGCCATGCGGTGATGTACGACCAGAACACCGAAGAGAAGTACATCCCGCTCTGCCACGTCAGCCCGGATCAGGCGACCTTCGAGGTCCATGACAGCCCGCTGTCGGAAGCCGCCGTCGTCGGCTACGAGTACGGCTATTCGCTGGCCGAGCCGCACAATCTGGTCCTGTGGGAAGCGCAGTTCGGCGACTTCGCCAACACCGCGCAGACCATCATCGACCAGTTCATCTCGTCGGGCGAGTCCAAGTGGCTGCGCATGTCCGGCCTGGTGATGCTGCTGCCGCACGGCTACGAGGGCCAGGGTCCGGAGCACTCGTCGGCCCGTCCGGAACGCTTCCTGCAGATGTGCGCCGAGGACAACTGGCAGATCTGCAACGTGACGACGCCGGCCAACCTGTTCCACGTCTTCCGCCGCCAGATCCGCCGCAGCTTCCGCAAGCCGCTGGTTCTGTTCACGCCGAAGTCGCTGCTGCGCCACAAGCTGTGCATCTCCGACCTGTCGGAGATGGGTCCGGGCAGCAGCTTCCACCGCGTGCTGGGCGAGACCGCGAACGATCTGGCCGCCAACGACAAGATCCGCCGCATCGTCGTCTGCTCCGGCAAGGTCTATTACGACCTGCTGCAGGAGCGCATGAGCCGCGGCATCAAGGACGTCGTCATCCTCCGCCTGGAACAGCTCTACCCGTTCCCGAAGGATGCGCTGGCGGCCGAGTTCGCCAAGTATCCGAACGCCGAGCTGGTCTGGTGCCAGGAAGAGCCGGAGAACCAGGGCGCCTGGTTCTTCGCCGACCGCCGCCTGGAAGCCGTGCTGAAGGACGTCGGCCACAAGGCCGCCCGACCGTCCTATGTCGGCCGCCCGGCCACCGCCTCGCCGGCGACCGGCCTGCTGAAGCGCCACAACCAGGAGCAGGCCAAGCTCCTGGACGAAGCCCTGACGGTCCGCTGACCATCACCCAAGCGAACAAGAAGACGAACGAGGAAAACAAATGGCTACCGACATCAAGGTCCCCACGCTGGGTGAGTCCGTCTCCGAGGCGACGGTCGCCCGCTGGCTGAAGAAGGCCGGCGAGGCCGTCGCCATGGACGAGGCGCTGGTCGAGCTGGAGACCGACAAGGTCACGCTTGAGGTGAACGCGTCGGCCGCCGGCGTGCTGGCGGAAATCGTCGCCGCGGAAGGTGCGAACGTCGAGGTCGGCGCCCTGCTGGGCGTCATCAACGAGGGCGCCGGCGCCGGCGCCGCCCCGGCGGCTGCCGCTCCCGCCGCCGCCCCGGCCGCTGCTCCGGCCGCCGCCCCGACCCCGGCCCCGGCCGCCGCCGCCGCCACTGCTCCGGGGGGCAACCTGGCCGCTTCCGGCCCGGCCGCCCGCAAGCTGGCGGACGAGAAGGGCATCGACGGCTCGTCCATCGCCGGTTCGGGCAAGGATGGCCGCGTGACCAAGGGTGACGTGCTGGCCGCCCCCGCCCCGGCCGCCAAGCCGGCCGCTCCGGCCGCGGCCCCGGCGCCGAAGATGGTGTGGGCCGCCGGCACCCAGGGCGACCGTCCGCGGGCCGCGCAGGAAGAGCGCGTCCGCATGACCCGCCTGCGCCAGCGCATCGCCGAGCGTCTGAAGGAGGCCCAGAACTCCGCCGCCATGCTGACCACCTTCAACGAGGTGGACATGTCGGCGGCGATCGCGCTGCGCGCCGAGTACAAGGATTATTTCGAGAAGCGCCACAAGGTGCGGCTCGGCTTCATGTCCTTCTTCGTCAAGGCCGCCGTCCAGGCCCTGAAGGAGATCCCGGCCGTCAATGCCGAGATCGACGGCACCGACATCGTCTACAAGAACTACTATGACATCGGCGTCGCCGTCGGCACGCCGCAGGGTCTGGTGGTTCCGGTCGTCCGCGACGCCGACAAGCTGGACTTCGCCGGCGTCGAGGGCACCATCGCCGCTCTCGGCAAGAAGGGCCGCGACGGCAAGCTGTCGATGGACGAACTGACCGGGGGCACCTTCACCATCTCCAACGGTGGCGTCTACGGCTCGCTGATGTCGACTCCGATCATCAACCGCCGCAGTCCGCCATCCTCGGCATGCACAAGACGATGGACCGCGCGGTCGTCATCGGCGGCAAGATCGAGGTCCGCCCGATGATGTATCTGGCGCTGTCCTACGACCACCGCATCATCGACGGCAAGGAAGCGGTCACCTTCCTCGTCCGCATCAAGGAGCTGATCGAGGATCCGCGCCGCCTGCTGCTGGACGTCTGATCTGAAAGAGGCAAGGGAGGGCTTCGGTCCTCCCTTGACCCACCCGCCAAGGGCGACGGCCCTTGGACCCCTGAAGGGGCGCCGCGAGGCGCCCTTTTCTTTTTGGGCGATACAACCGGATTGGAAGATCTTTCACCGATAACAATCGTTCCGGTCTGTTGACAGTCCTTGCGTGCCAGTATTGTCTCAAAAACCCAATTACCACTTAAGAGCGCCGCCATGCCGGTCAATATCCTCGATCTGGCCGTTGCCTCGAACACGGTCTATAACTTCCAGAAGGGCCGGGGCAACGACGCGGCTGCCTTCAACAAGGCGGAAGGGGCGCGGCGCTCCCCGCCCGGATTCCAGGTGATCTTCACCCATGAGGACACCGATGTCGGATTCTTCGGCGCCGTCTATCAGGAAAAGCACTCCGACCAGTACATCATCGCCTATCGCGGCACGGCGGTCGGCAGCAGCACCTCCGGCCAGATGGCCGGCGGCAAGAACCTGAAGACCGACATCGCCCTCTACACCATCGAAAGCCTGCCGGCCGGCATCCGCGCCGCCAAGCTTCTGCTGGAACAGGCGAAGGTCCTCATCAAGAAGGCGAACCCCATCCTTTGCGGCCATTCGCTGGGCGGCGCCATCGCCACCATCGTCGCGGTGGAGGAAGGGTTGCCCTGCTGCGCCTTCAATGCGCCGACCGTGTCGAAGATGGTGCGCGGCGGCATCATCCACGGCCCCTATGTCCGCGTGCATCAGGAAAACCTGCCGGCCGTCGAGAAGCAGATCGTCAACTTCAACCTGCAATGGGATCCGATCAGCAAGTCGTCCAAGGCGGTCGGCAAGGTGATCAAGCTGCCGGCGACTCTGGCCGGCGGCGGCCATTCGCAGGACAAGGTGGTCGCCAACATCAAGACCAGCAAATACGCCTCGATGCCCTTCTTCGATCTGGTCGGCTGATCCGCCGTCTCTCCTGTGGTTGCGCGTCCGTGACCGTGGTTCCACGCAGAGCATTCCGGCCCCGTCGGGCACGGGAGATGCTCTGCGCCACGAAGTCCCGGCCCCGCCGGTCGATGGCCGTCCCCTCCCGCTTTCCGGTTTAGCGGCACCGGTCGGCCAGCCCGGCCTTTCCCATCCCATTTCCATCAGCGGAACGGCGCCCACCCGGTAGGCGCCGTCGCCGCGATTCCATGCCTTTGACCCTGTGTGCAAGAGCGGCTGCGTCGCGGCCATGCGCCGTCGATTCCGGGCCCGACGCTCCCCTCCCGGAACGGCTATCTGTTCGTCACAATGACAGTTCGCACCGCACTCAAATCCTCTTGCATGGTCGGTGGCATCTGGTATACCGTATCGATAATGTCAGTGCGGCGCGGCTTTCCGGCCATGACGCACCGGCTCCCCCGGCGCCCAATCCAAGAGGGGGCGAGCGCCAAGGAGATCGACATGGAACAGACGGCAGCAGCGGGTTCTCCCGCGGTTGTTGATTGCGAGCAGCTGGTGTCGGTGATCGGGGATGCGGTCATCGTGTCCGATCCGGCCGGCGCCATCACCCTGTGGAATGCGGCGGCGGAGCGGATGTTCGGCTTCACGCCTGACGAAGCGATGGGAAAGTCGCTCGACATCATCATTCCGGAACGCCAGCGGCAGCGCCACTGGGACGGCTACGGGAAGACCATGGCCACGGGCGAAACCCGTTACGGGCACGATCTTCTGCGGGTCCCGGCGGTCCACAAGGACGGGCACAGCCTGTCGATCGCCTTCACCGTCGCGCTGTTGCGCGGGACCGACGGTGCGGTGACCGGCATCGTCGCCGTGGTGCGGGACGAAACCGACCGCTGGACCGAAGAGCGGAAGCTGCGCCGCCGCCTTGCCGAACTCGAGGCGGTCGCGACCGCGGCCGGCTGATCCGGTCCATCGATCCAGCCCCCCAACCAGACCCGCCGGATTCGGCCATTGGATTTCGGCCATTGGATTTCGGCGGACATCGAACACCGGCCGGCCACCGGCCTTGGCGCCCCAATTCTTCGGGCGTCGGCCGGCCGGACAGCAGAGCAAGCAGAAACACGTCCACGGGACAAACGTAAACAACGCGAATAAAGGGAGTGTTGCAGTCATGACCAAGCCGCTCGAAGGCATCAAGATCATCGACTTCACCCATGTGCAGGCCGGCCCCGCCTGCACGCAGCTTCTGGCCTGGTACGGCGCGGACGTGATCAAGGTCGAACGTCCGGGCGCCGGCGACGTCACCCGCAGCCAGCTGCGCGACATCCCCGATGCCGATGCGCTCTATTTCACCATGCTGAACAGCAACAAGCGCTCCCTCACCCTGGACACCAAGACCGCCGAGGGCAAGGAAGTCCTGGAGCGTCTGATCAAGGAATCCGACGTCCTGGTGGAGAATTTCGGCCCCGGCGCGCTCGACCGCATGGGCTTCAGCTGGGACCGCATCAAGGAACTGAATCCCGGCATGATCGTCGCCTCGGTCAAGGGCTTCAGCGATGGCCACCATTACCAGGACCTGAAGGTCTATGAGAACGTCGCCCAGTGCGCCGGCGGTGCGGCCTCCACCACCGGTTTCTGGGACGGCCCGCCGACCGTGTCCGCCGCCGCTCTCGGCGACAGCAACACCGGCATGCACCTCGCCATCGGCATCCTGACCGCCCTGATGGCCCGCACCAAGACCGGCAAGGGCCAGAAGGTCGCCGTGTCGATGCAGGACAGCGTGCTGAACCTCTGCCGCGTCAAGCTGCGCGACCAGCAGCGCCTGGACCGCGTCGGCTATCTGGAGGAATACCCGCAGTACCCGCACGGCAAGTTCTCCGACGTGGTTCCGCGCGGCGGCAATGCCGGCGGCGGCGGCCAGCCGGGCTGGGTGCTGAAGTGCAAGGGCTGGGAGACCGATCCCAACGCCTACATCTACTTCACCATCCAGGGCCATGCCTGGGCGCCGATCTGCAAGGCGCTGGGCCGCGAGGAGTGGATCGACGATCCGGCCTACAACACGGCGCTGGCCCGTCAGGACAAGATCTTCGACATCTTCGCGATCATCGAGGATTGGCTGAAGGACAAGACCAAGTTTCGAGGCGGTCGACATCCTGCGCAAGTACGACATCCCGTGCGCGCCGGTGCTGTCGATGAAGGAGATCGCCAACGACCCGTCGCTGCGCGCCAGCGGCACGGTGGTGGAGGTCGACCACAAGCAGCGCGGCAAGTACCTGACGGTCGGCAGCCCGATCAAGTTCTCCGACATGACGGTGGAGGTCACCGGCTCCCCGCTGCTCGGCGAGCACACCGACGAGGTGCTGGCCCAACTCGGCTACAGCAAGGACCAGATCGCCGCCATGCACCAGGCCAAGGTGGTCTGAGGCGGACTGCCGCCGCTCTTCCATGACGGCACTTCCTCCCTCCCCCGCGATCGGACCGGCCTTTGGCCGGCCGAGGGCGGGGGAGGGTCGGGGTGGGGGCGAGACAACCACTCTCCCCACAAATAAAAACGGCGCCCCATCCGGGCGCCGTTTTCTTTTTCACAACTCCTGCCCCTGACGCCACGCCTTCCCGGCGCGGTCCAGATCATCCAGGATCTCGCCGGCGCGGTTGGTCAGGGTACGGGCCAGCCGGGCGTAATGGCCGTTGCCGGTCGCACGGGCACGGTTGGCCGCTTCCGCGCCCAGCTGCGCCAGTTCATGCGCCATCTTGCGGTAGTCGGGCTTCCGGTAGTCCGAAATCCCACCCCCTGCCACGGCACGAGCCTTCGGAGTATCCTTCGAAGCCACAACCGCCTCACCCGGTGATTACATCGCGAAGGTGCGATCCTGGCACGGGAGGGCGCAGGCTCCAACTGACGCTTACGGCAGGGCAGGCACAGCTTTTGGGTGTGGCCCGTCCGACCGAAGCGGATAGGACGCCGCCGGTCCGCCGATCAGTCGTCGATCAGTCGTCGATCAGCAGGTCCAGCGTGGAGCGCACCACCTGCACGATCTCGCCGCCATGGGGCGCGGCGCCCAGGCCGCGGGCATTCATGATGATCGACAGCTCATGCTCGGTCGTCGGGGCGAAGCGGGCGATCTCCTGCACCAGATCGTCCGACAGCACGGCGTCGCGCGTCACCCCGGCCTGGGCCGCGGCCTTGTCGCGCCAGCCGTTCAGCGCAGCGGCGATGGCAGCTTCGATCTGCTGCGATTCCTCCTTGCGGCGGAGGTCGGTGAACAGCACCAGCACGCGCCACCCGCCATCGGCGTAGGCGGTGTCGATGCGCTGGACCTCCACCGTCCGCAGAAAGGAGGAGAGATGCGTCTGCGCCTCCTCGGCGGTGGCGTCGGGAATGGTGAAGGTGCGGATTTCGGTGCTCATCGCCAATCCTGCTGTGAGGGCCAATCCTGCTGTGAGGCCGTCCTGTCGGGCCGGAATCCTACACAGGATCGGTGCATTCGGCAAACGGCGACCCTGCCGCAGGGGTGTTCCGGCCCCTTGGGGATACCCCCAATTTCCGCAGGACGATTTCCCTCCTCCGCGCGTTGTGGGAGAAGCCGGCCGCTCACCCGGCGCGCCAAGCGCCCGATGCGACCGCCCGCCGCCTGATCGCCCTGCCCCGAACACCCGTGTCATCACCGCCGTGGAGCCCACCGATGGCCGATCCGGAACCGCAAGCCCCCCAATCCACCGCCGAACACCCCGCTACGGAACCGCGACGCGGCCGCAGCCGCTGGCGGACGCTGGGTGCCGGGCTGCTGCTGGCGCCGCTGGCGTTGGGGGGATTGGCGGTGCTGGCGGTACTGTGGACCGGCACCCTGCTCTACGACCAGCCCTTCGCCTGGTACAATCTGAACCGCATCGATGCGCAGGCCGACCGGGCGGCGCGGAATCCCGACTCGGTGTCGGTGGTGGCGCTGGGCGATACCGCGCTGCGCGACGCCACCCTGGACGAGCGCGGCATGGCGGAGCTTGCCGCCAAGCGCGGCGTGCCGAACCTGGAATTCCTGCGCATCGTCCACCGGCAGGCCCAGTTCGCCGATTTCGAGCCGCTGCTCGACCGGCTGATCGCCGTGAAGCCGACGCTGATCCTGATCGACCGCAGCCTGCTGACCGCCAGCCGCGGCCCGATCGACGAGTTGGAGCGCTATGGCCAGGGCCTGATGCGCCTTTACCGCGGTCAGACCCATGTGCAGGATCAGGTGGCGCTACAGTACCGGCGCGGCTGCGGACCCACCCCGGCGGCATGGCTGACCGGCGGCACGCCCGACGCCGTTACCGGCAGCTCCGCCACGGCACGGCAGGTGCGCGCCTTCATCGACCGCGCCTGGGCCGCGGGCATCCGCGTCGCCCTGATCGAGGTGCACAGCCGCCCCGCCCCGCGCTCCACCGGCCTGATCCCCACCGCATCGGCCGCCGAGCCCGCAGCCGAGCCCGCCGCCGCTCCCTTGCCGCTGTGGAACCATGCCGCCGGGCAGGACGACGAGATGGAGGCCACCCCCGCCTGCGCCAACCGCGAGGCCGGCGCCACCGGACGCAACGCCTTCTCGGCCTGGCTGACCGGCGGCATCGCCGGGGCGGTCGCCGGCGCCCAGCCCGACCGCATGCCCGGCCGGGTGATCCCTGCCTCGGACTTGGAGAGGACTGTGTCCCACCGGAAGGCCGTAAGCGAGTCCGCGTCCCTGCCCTGATCGAACGTTCTCCTCGGAAAATTCAATGCATGGAACACAAATAAGTTGAGCGGCGTCGTATCGAATGCAGCTTTTCGGTCGCTCCATCATCAAAATGACATCCCCTCCGCCTAACATTCCGCAGCGCAGCAAGTGCAGGTGAAAACCGCAACTCCGCTGCGGACCAGGAGCAAAGGGGAAAGCACCGATGGATTTCACCGTCAGCGATGTCCACGATCTTACCGAGATCCGTCTGAGCGGCCGCATGACCTTCACCGACCACAATGCCTTCCGGTCGGTGATCGCGGCGATGGACCGGCCGGCCGGACACCGGGTGGTCTTCGACCTGTCGGATCTCGAGTTCGTCGACTCCACGGGATTGGGCGTCTTCTTCATCGCGCACGACACGGCCCGCCGCAAGGATCTGCGGCTGGCGATGCAAGGTGCGCGCGATCAGGTCCACCGCGTCTTCCGCGCGGCCAACCTGCACGGGATCTTCCCGGTTTCGGCCTGACCGGCACGGCGGGGCGGATCCGATGGCTTCGGGACAGCTCTACGCGCTGGATCTCGGCCAGCCGCTGGGCGATCGGAAGGTGCTGATCGCCGACGACAGCCTGTATGACCAGCGCATCCTGAGCCGGTTCCTGCATTGGGCCGGCATCACGCGGATCGCCTGCGTCTCCAGCGGGCCGGAGTTGCTGTCCTGCATCGGCGCCTTCGACCCCGACCTGCTGGTGATGGACGCCGACCTTGCCTGTGCCGACGACCTCCTCGCCCTGTGCCGGGAGTTGCGGAGCAATCCGCGCTGGCACGACCTGCCCATCCTGGTGCAGGGCGCCCAGATGACCGACCAGATGCGGACCCTGTGCTTTCAGGCCGGCGCGACCGACCTGCTGGGCAAGCCGGTCAATCCCGGCGAATGCATCGCCCGCGTCCGCTATCATCTGGAACGCCGGTCGATGGTGCAGGAACTGCGCGCCTTCGCGAGCGGGTCGGCCAGGATCTGGGCCAGGCGCGGGCGATGCAGCTTTCGCTGGCACCGGAGCCGCTGTGGCTGGAAGCGCTGGCGGACCGCCATCGCTTGGCCATCGCGCCGGTGTTCGAAACCTCCGACGAGGTCGGCGGCGATTTCTGGACCGCGTTCGAGATCGATGCCGAACGGATCGGCGTCTTCATCGCCGACCTGTCGGGGCACGGCATCGCCGCGGCGATCAACGCCTTCCGGCTCCACACCCTGCTGACCCGCCAGACGGCGGAGGAGCTGGCGGAACCGGCACGGCTTCTGACCAACCTGAACCAGCGCCTGTCCGCCATCCTGGCGCCCGGCCAGTTCGCCACCGCCTTCTACGGCGTGATCGACCGCGGCAGCGACCGCCTGCACTATGCGGGCGCCGGCTCGCCGCCGCCGCTGCTGGCGAGGGCCGGCGGGCTGAGCGTGCTCGATTCGTCCGGCCTGCCCCTCGGGATCCTGGAGGAGGCCGACTACGTCACCCGCTCCGCTCCCTTCCATGACGGCGATGCGCTGTTCCTCTATTCCGACGCCATGACGGAGGCGCAAGACGCCGACGACGCCATGCTGGGCGACGACGGGCTCGCCGAACTGGTGGCGCTGGCACTGGCGGAAGCGCCGGCTTGGCCGCTACTTTGGGTGATGACCCGCTTCACCGAGCGGTTCGGCACCCGGCTGTGCGACGATTTGACCGCCCTGTGGATCGCCCGGCAGGATACGCCGGACCGCCTCTTTCCGCCTTCCGGTTAAACCACTTTTTGTTTATGGTTTTGCGGTCGGGCGAGTCGCAACAGGAGACGGATGCATGGCTTCCATCATGATCAAGAAGGCCGGCGAAGGGCTGGTCTCGCAGGCCCACCGCAACGCCGACGTCGGCCCGACCAGCGGCAGCTCGGTCGTCTATGAAATCCAGAATGTGCCGGGCGACGTCAGCGTCGACGACGTGATCGCCGCCTTCAAGACCTACAAGCCGGCCGACAAGGTGTACGAGATCGACTGGTCCGCCCTGTCAAAGTGATCAGGGAAGGGGGCAGCCAACGCCCCCTTCCTTACTTGTTCATCACGCCTGCAAAGCCGGATAGCGCTTGGCCCACACCTCCAGCTGGGCGACATGCTCGGCCTCTTCGGCGGCGAACTCCTCGGCCATCATGCGGACTTCCGAATCGGTGGTGGTCTTCGCCACCTCGGCGTAGAAGGCCTGCCCGCGCTTTTCGCTCTCCAGCGCCAGTTCCAGCGCGTATTCCACCGTCATCAGATAGTGCGAGCCTTCCATGGAGGCCGCTTCCGGGCTGTCGCCGTCCGGCCACTGGAAGTCTTCCGGCTTCAGGTCCGGGATTTGGCGGAAGCCCGACCGTTCCCGCGCCTCGGCCAGATGCATGCGCGAGAATTTCGCCATCTGGCCGAAGAAGGCCGCGACCTCCTGGTTGCCATAGGTCTTCATCGTCTCCGACAGGTCGGCGAAGCGGTTGGCGGCGTCCTCCTCCAGCGCGCAGGCGTGGGCGAGGAACAGGGCGGCATCGTGGATATCGGTCATGGATCCCTTTGACGAGCGAATAAACCCGACGACTCCAAAACCATACAGTTTTTGCGGTCATCGGTCGCGCACCCTCGCCCCCTCCCCCGCCCCTGCGACCTTTTGGCGCGCGCCGCCCCGTCCGCCTCGCGAAATCCATTGCCTTTCGCCCCGGTTCGCGGCAGCAGACTCCCCCTCATGAGCAAGCCCGCCTTCCCAACCCTGCCCATCGATCCCGTCCTGCCCGTTCTGCTGGAGGCGCTGGACCGCCGCGGCACCGCCGTGCTGCAGGCGCCGCCCGGCGCCGGCAAGACCACGCGGGTGCCGCTGGCCCTGCTGGAGGCGGCGTGGCTGAAGGGCCGCAAGATCCTGGTGCTGGAGCCGCGGCGCCTCGCCGCCCGCGCCGCCGCCCGCCGGATGGCGTCGATGCTGGGGGAGGCGGTGGGCGAGACCGTCGGCTACCGCGTCCGCCTGGACACAAAAGTCGGCCCGAAGACCCGGATCGAGGTGGTGACCGACGGCCTGTTCCTGCGCCAACTGCAGGAGGACCCGGAGCTTCCCGCCGTCGGCGCCGTCCTGTTCGACGAGTTCCACGAGCGCGGCATCGACAGCGACCTCGCCCTTGCCCTGGTGCAGGAGGCGCGCGGCGCGCTGCGCGACGACCTGCGCCTCGTCGTGATGTCGGCGACGCTGGACGCCGCCCCGGTTGCCACCCTGCTGACCGACTCCCACGGCCCCGCCGCCATGGTGACCAGCGAGGGCCGCGCCTACCCCGTCGAGACCCGCCACCTCGACGCCCCATCACAGGGCACCCGCATCGAGGACGCGGTGGCCGCCGCCGTCCGCCGCGCCCTGCGCGAGGAGCCCGGCAACGCCCTGGTCTTCCTGCCCGGCGTCGGCGAGATCCGCCGCGTGCAGTCCCTGCTCGACCAATCCGACCTCGGCCCGAACACCATCATCGCCCCGCTCTATGGCGACCTGTCGGCTGAGGCGCAGGACCGCGCCATCTCCCCCACCCCGCCCGGCCAGCGCAAGATCGTGCTGGCGACCTCCATCGCCGAGACCAGCCTGACCATCGAGGGCATCCGCATCGTGGTGGACAGCGGGCTGATGCGGGTTCCGCGTTTCGACCCGCGCGGCGGCATGACCCGTCTGGCGACGGTGAAGGTCAGCCAAGCCTCCGCCGAGCAGCGCCGCGGCCGCGCCGGCCGTCTGGAGCCCGGCGTCTGTTACCGCCTGTGGCCGGAGGCGACGCACAAGGCGCTGGCCCCCTTCACCACGCCGGAGATCGCCGACGCCGACCTCGCCCCGCTGGCGCTGGAGCTTGCGGTGTGGGGAGTCTCCGACCCCGCCAGCCTGTCCTGGCTCGACCAGCCGCCGGCTGCGGCGATGGCCCAGGCGCGCGAGCTGCTGACCGGCCTCGGCGCGCTCGACCGGGCGGGTGCGATCACCCCGCACGGCCGCCGCATGGCCGGCTTCGGCGTGCATCCGCGTCTGGCCCACATGATGCTGGCCGGCAAGGCGATGGGCCAGGGCGCGCTCGCCTGTCTGGTCGCGGCCCTGCTCGGCGAGCGCGACATCGTCCGCTCCCAGCCCGGCTTCCGCGACGCCGACCTGCGCCTGCGCGTCGACCTGCTGCGCGGCGAGGAGCGCGGCGGCCATGGTGCGGCGCGCGGCCTCAGCGTCGACCGCGGCGGCGCCCAGCAGGCGGTGAAGCAGGCGCGGCAGTGGCGCCGCCAGCTCGGCGTGCGCGACGACGACGCGATGGACTCGAACGCCGTCGGTATTCTGGTGGCGCTCGCCTATCCCGACCGCATCGGCCAGCGCCGATCCGGTGGTCAGGGCGGCGGCCAGCCCGGCGGCGTTGCCGCGCAGTATCGCCTGTCGGGCGGTCGCGGCGCCTATTTCCAGGAGGCCGAGCCTCTGTCGGCCGAGGATTGGCTCGCCATCGCCGACCTCGACGGCGCCGCCCGCGACTCGCGCATCTTCCTGGCCGCCCCGGTCACGCTGGCCGATCTGGAGGAGAGCTTCGCCGACGACATCCGCAGCGAGACCATCGTCGCCTGGGACGCCCGCGAGCAGATGGTGCTGGCGCGCCGCCGCCGCATGCTGTTCGCTCTGATCCTGAAGGACGAGAAGCTGGCCAAGCCGCCGGCCGACGCGATGACCGCCGCGATGATCGAGGGCATCCGCGCCCTCGGCCCCGCCTGCCTGCCCTGGACCGACGAGCTGCGCAAATGGCGCACCCGCGTGATGTTCCTGCGCGCGCGGGAGGGCGACGTCTGGCCCGACCTGTCCGACGCGGCCCTGATGGACGGGCTGGAGGAGTGGCTGGCCCCCTTCCTCGACGGCGTGTCGCGCCGCGCCCATCTGGAGCGCATCGACCTGTCGAGCGCCCTGCGCGCCCTGCTGCCCTGGGAGTTGCGGACCCGCCTGGACGCCGAGGCCCCGACCCATGTCGAGGTGCCGAGCGGCTCCCGCATCCCCATCGACTATGACGGCGAGGAGCCGGTTCTGGCGGTGCGCCTGCAGGAGATGTTCGGCTTGGCCCAGACCCCGCGCATCGCCGGCGGCCGGGTTCCGCTTCTGCTGCACCTGCTGTCCCCCGCCCGCCGCCCGGTCCAGGTCACCCGCGACCTCGCGAGCTTCTGGGCCAACGCCTACAAGGCGGTGAAGGCGGATTTGAAGGGCCAGTACCCGAAACACTACTGGCCCGACAACCCGCTGGAAGCCGAGCCGACCGCCAGGGCGAAGCCGAGGGGGCGGTAACGGCCCGCCCCCACCCCTCTCCCCTCCGCAAACTTTCCCTCTCCCCCCTGGGGAGAGGGTCAGGGTGAGGGGGCCGCAAAGGCGCCAGCCTTTGCCAGGGGATTGCGAAGGGGCAGCATGCCCCTTGGCGGCGCGCCAAAGCGCGCCCGTCCACCCTCTCTCCCATCGACCATTGCCCCTATATCTTTCCGCGATATACAATGACCCCATATTGAAGGGTATATTGGTGGGTGATATATGGTTGATGAAGCGATTGAGCGCCTCCTCGGATATCACCGGCGGCGCTACTGGCTGGAGAATGGTTGGAGCCTGCGGTTTCGCGTCTGGCGAACGCCGGTCACTGCGGAGAAGCCCCACGGGATTGCGTTATTCGCTGACCCTGCACGATGTGGACGGCACTCGCCTGATGGGCTTCGACAACGCGCACGGAGTCGGCTGGGAAACCCGCTTCGACCATGAGCACCGTTATGGCCGTGTGGCCGATCCGGTTCCCTACGCCTTCACCGGAGCGGACGCGCTGCTGACCGATTTCTTCGCGGCGACGGAGCGCGCCTGCCGAACGGCGGGTGGTCGCGCTGACCATCACGATGGAGGACACCGAGGATGACGACGAAGGAGGGACCGGCGATGCGGACCTTGCATGATTTGCGCGACGAGATGCTGGCGGTCGCCCAGGGCACCCGCCCGGTTCCCCCAGTGCACTCGGTGACGGATGGCGAGTCGGTGTCCGGCCTTCTCGGCGTGTTGACCCCCGGCCAATCGGGCGTTGATGCAATTGATCGCCACCGAACGCCCGGAAACGGTCTCCCGTCTCGCCCAACTCGCCAACCGCGCCCAGCCCAACGTCTCCCGCGCTCTGCAAGACTTGGCGAAGCACGGTCTGGTGCGACTGGTCCGCGACGGCATGAGCATCCGGCCGGAACTGGTCGCGGCGGAGATCGACGTCGATCTGGTGCGCGGGACTTGCCGGGTGGTACCGATGGCCGTGGCCGCGGAGTAAGGAGCGGCCCTGTCTATAGGGAGGTCGCTCACGTCTGGTTAAGGGCTCCGAACTCAGGTTAATTTTTTGCGAGCGGATAGTAAACGTTCACGGCTGCGATCAAGCTGGATCAACAACCCCGAGGAATGCTGGTTCGGATTCGGAGTGACACGGCTCGCTTATTTGGTGTGATCCGTTAACCTGAGCTCGGAGTTCTGCCCTGCGGTTGCTTTGTATGGACCAACTCACGGCCTCTGCATATATTCACTGATGGAGCTGCCCCATGGCTGAGCTTGCGACCGCATTCGAATCGACCAATGACGATGCGCTGACACGTGCCATTGCCGAAGCGCGGGCACAGGTTGCCGCCGGTCAGACGATTCCTATGCGCGATGTTGCCGACTGGCTCAACAGCTGGGGCACGGTGGATGAGCATCCTGCGCCGACGTTAAAGTAATCCTTGTTCCGGTTGCCATTGCCGATCTGATCGCGATCCGCAGCCTTCTACGGCTTGCACTTCTTCAGAGGCTCCGCCCCCGCGTCGATGGCGAGGGCGATATCCTTCATGCTCCACACCGGCTCATGGAGTCGGCCACCATGGGGGAGCACCTTCAGGCTCTTAGCATCATGCTACATGCTCACTTCACGACGCGTAGATGAGCTCCGCTTCTCTGCTCCGCCGCTTGCCTTGCAAAGCCGTCTATAGGCACTTTGGCAAGTCCATACAGCAATCCAATCAGTTCAGCCTCTGGAATTGACATCTCGTTAGCTGCGAACCGGAGACTAATTCCTCTTTCCCTCATAACCCTCAGGACAGTATCAAACACGTCAGATTGCTCTTTTGGAGAGCCATCCGGCTCCTTGCTTTTGTACCCTCTACGCCCAAGCTCAATATTCAATGATTTGAAATGCCACTCCGACATCAGCCCTAGATGATGAAGTCGATATGCAAGCGCTAGCGCAGACACATTCCATAGTCTTTTCTTCTCAATAAGGGTGCGTATCGACCAATAATCTACGTTAATTGCCCGAACACTCGATTCTGGCATTAGAAATTCAGATGCAAATGCATTTGCCTCATTTTCGGCTGCCCGCCCAGTTGGGGCAGCGTGCTTGTGCAGAACTAAATGCCCAAGCTCATGCGCCATATCAAATCTACATCTCTCGTTCGATGTATCTGTATTCAGCATTACAAACGGCACGCCGTCTGACCAAAATGAGCAAGCATCCACTTCCCGGCAATTTTCTACAAGAGAGAAGACTCGAACTCCTTTTGCCTCAAGTAGATGCACCATGCTTTTAATTGGTCTATTTCCCAGACCCCATTCACGCCGCAACAAAGTTGCAGCAATAATTGGATCTTCATCGCGCAGGTCTGGAACCGCTGGCGTGGGAACGCCAAACCGCTCTGCAATCCAGGTTGCCACATCCTTCGCAATATCGCACATGGCGAGCACTGCATCGCGCTGACCGGCAGTCTTCTTTGTTAACGACCGGAAGCTCACTGCCTCTGTCATTGTTTTGGCGGTATCATCCAAGTCAAAAAAGGAAACCGGGAAGCCAAGTACGTCTGATAACTTCCTTAAATGACGCTCGTCAGGCGGATACTCATCAGCCTCCCATCCGGTGATCGTGCGTGGCGTCACCGACATCATTTCTGCTAGATGCTTCTTCGTCATAGCTCGCCTTTGACGAGCCACGCGCAACCTATCACCATTCATGTCTAGATCTTCGGAGTTACAACCGACGAATATCCGGTCCTTCATCAAAGTTAGGCTCACCTTTAACTTCGGCATCAGGCAATGACACCGGAATCAGGATTCTTTCGGCCCATCGGTTTACATGGTCGGTTTCGTCCATAGAACTCGGGAGAGATAACTCGGCGCGGATCTCTTCGTCAGTGATGTAGATAAGAAACACCCACGTCTTGTGCTTGACCGTTTGGTCAAATTTTTGAACAGCAATGGGTAAGCTGCCTGGAAACAGATCGTATTGCCTCGTGTTCCGGGCAATAGCCTCCTCCATCAGCACACCCTTAGGGTTTTTGCTGCGCGGTTGCCGTACGCCCTCTAAGCCGGTGAACTCATCTCCGCTGCTAACCGTAACATTAATCTTCTTCTCGTCGGAAATTGCCAAAGGGAGGTTCCGCGGGTTGTCAATGCGCCACCCAAGTTCCATCAGCGCCTTGCGCAACACCCGAACAGGGTATCGCCATGCGTCTGTACCGGGAGCGGTAACAGGGTCGAACGGAAGTTCGGCGTTCATGCGCTCAACAAACCCCTGCTGTGCCGCTTCGATCAGCAGTTCAATTGGAACTGACATTTCGCGGAGCTTTTGCCGGGCGGCTGCGCCCTTGTAAACGGTACAAGATGGTAAGCCAGACGCAGGTTCCATAATGCACTCACTTCATTTTTCTTACCTACAAGTAGGTTATAAAAATGAAGTGAGGCCGTCAACCGCTATCTCCCTCAACGCCTAGCCACCGCTTTCCTCGGCAATCTCGAATCCCGGCCTTCGCCATTACCCCAAGAGCAGATAACAAGCCGCCACGCCTTTCCCACGCCCCCTTACCACCAACCACCATTCATGATAGGACTATAAGCCTCAACCACCCGAGGAGTGTCCTGCATGCATCGCCGATGGTGCCACGCCCCCGTGCGCCCATCCTCCCGCGCACCCGCCCCGCCGGATGGAACAGTGAACAGCCCCCGGAAAACCGTTCCAACCTGTTCCAAACGTTCCATCCGACCGCCGCAGGCCTTGTCGGGCGCCCCGGATGGAACAGTGAACAGTCCCCCGAAACCTGTTCCACGCTGTTCCACCCGCCCACCTCCGCCCCCAAAACGAAACGGCCCCCTTCCTTGCGGGAAGAGGGCCGAAGTTGTTTCAGCTACCTAAACCGGCTCAGTCGCGCTTGACCGTGTCGCTGTGCAGTGCGGCCTGGGCGGCGGCGAGGCGGGCGATCGGCACGCGGTAGGGCGAGCAGGAGACATAGGTCAGCCCGACCTTCTCGCAGAAGGAGATCGAGGCCGGGTCGCCGCCATGCTCGCCGCAGATGCCCAGCTTGATGTCCGGACGGACCTTGCGGCCACGCTCGGTGGCGATCTCCACCAGTTCGCCGACGCCGGTGACGTCCAGCGACTGGAACGGGTCCTGCTCCAGGATGCCCTGGCGCTGGTACTCCGGCAGGAAGCTGCCGGCGTCGTCGCGCGACAGGCCCAGCGTGGTCTGGGTCAGGTCGTTGGTGCCGTAGCTGAAGAACTCGGCCGACTCGGCGATCTCGCCGGCCTTCAGAGCCGCGCGCGGGATCTCGATCATCGTGCCGGTCAGATACTCCACCGTCACGCCGGTCTCGGCCTTCACCTGCTCGGCGGCGCGGTCGATCACCGCCTTGAGGATGTCGAACTCCTTCTTCGTGATGATCAGCGGGATCATCACTTCGGGAATGACGGCTTCGCCGGTGGTCTTTGCGACCTCGGCGGCGGCGGCGAAGATGGCGCGGGCCTGCATCTCGTAAATCTCGGGGTACGAGATGCCCAGACGGCAGCCGCGATGGCCCAGCATCGGGTTCGCTTCATGCAACTGGATGGTGCGGTGGCGCACCCGCAGCGGATCGGTGCCGGTGGCCGCCGCGACCTCCGCCATGTCCTCTTCGGTGTTCGGCAGGAACTCGTGCAGCGGCGGGTCGAGCAGGCGGATCGTCACCGGCAGGCCGGCCATGATCGTGAACAGCTCGACGAAGTCCTTCTTCTGGAAGGGCTCCAGCTTGGCGAGCGCCTTGCGGCGGCCTTCCTCGCTTTCCGCCAGGATCATCTCGCGGACGGCCAGGATGCGCTCCGGGTCGAAGAACATGTGCTCGGTGCGCGACAGGCCGATGCCCTCGGCGCCGAACTTCCGCGCGGTGCGGGCGTCCAGCGGGGTTTCGGCGTTGGCGCGGACCTTCATCCGGCGGATGCCGTCGGCCCAGCCCATCAGGGTGGCGAAGTCGCCCGACAGTTCCGGCTGGATCGTCGGCACCTCGCCCAGCATCACCTCGCCGGTGGAGCCGTCGATGGTCAGGATGTCACCTTCCTTCACGGCGACACCGCGGACCGACATCTGCTTGGTCTTGTAGTCGATGCGCAGGTCGCCGGCGCCCGACACGCAGGCACGGCCCATGCCGCGGGCCACCACCGCCGCGTGGCTGGTCATGCCGCCGCGGCTGGTCAGGATGCCGCGGGCGGCGTGCATGCCGTGGATGTCCTCGGGCGAGGTCTCGATGCGGCAGAGGATCACCGACTCGCCCTTGCCGGCCATCTGCTCGGCCTCGTCGGCGGTGAACACCACCTTGCCGGATGCGGCGCCGGGGGAGGCCGGCAGGCCCTTGGCGATCACCTTGCGGTCGGCCTTGGGGTCCAGCGTCGGGTGCAGCAGCTGGTCGAGCGAGGCCGGATCGATGCGGCGGACCGCCTCGTTCTGGTCGATGACGCCTTCGTTCGCCAGATCGACGGCGATCTTCAGTGCCGCCGGGGCGGTGCGCTTGCCGTTGCGGGTCTGCAGCATGAACAGCTTGTTCTGCTGGACCGTGAACTCGATGTCCTGCATGTCGCGGTAGTGCTTTTCCAGCTTGAGGCGGACCTCGTTCAGCTGGTTGAACACCTCCGGCATCACCTCCTCCATGGCGGGGAGGTCGGACTTGTTGGCGATCTTGCCGGCGACGGTCAGGTGCTGCGGCGTGCGGATGCCGGCGACGACGTCCTCACCCTGGGCGTTGACCAGATACTCGCCGTAGAAGGCGTTCTCGCCGGTCGACGGGTTGCGGGTGAAGGCCACGCCGGTGGCGCAGTCGTTGCCCATGTTGCCGAAGACCATGCACTGCACGTTGACCGCGGTGCCCCAGTCGGCCGGGATGTCGTGCAGCTTGCGGTAGGTGATGGCGCGGGCGTTCATCCAGGAGCCGAAGACGGCGCCGATGGCACCCCACAGCTGCTCCTGCACATCCTGCGGGAAAGGCTTGCCCAGCTCGCGCTCGACCGCCTTCTTGTAGTCCTCGATCACCGCCTGCCAATCCTCGGCCGACAGGTCGGTGTCGAGGTTGTAGGACTTGTCGCGCTTGTGGTTGTCGAGGATGTCCTCGAAATGGTGATGCTCAACGTCGAGCACGACGTTGGAATACATCTGGATGAAGCGGCGGTAGCTGTCGTAGGCGAAGCGGCCGTCGCCCGACCGCTTGGCGAGGCCGGCGGCGGTCGCGTCGTTCAGGCCCAGGTTCAGGACGGTGTCCATCATGCCGGGCATCGACGCGCGGGCGCCGGAGCGGACCGACACCAGCAGCGGGTTGGCCGGGTCGCCGAACTTGGCGTCCATCGCCTGTTCCAGCCGCTCGACCGCGGCCTTGACCTGCGTCGTCAGCTCCGGCGGATAGGAGCGGCCGTTGGCGTAGAAATAGGTGCACAGCTCGGTGGTGATCGTGAAGCCCGGCGGAACGGGCAGGCCAAGATTGGCCATCTCGGCCAGATTGGCGCCCTTGCCGCCCAGCAGGTTCTTCATATCGGCCCGTCCTTCGGTGGCACCGGCCCCGAAGCTGTAGACCCACTTGGATTCACCCTGGCTCGCCATCGCGGAATTCCTCTCGCCCCATGGTCGTCCGGCGTGCGGGTGCTCCCCTTATGCTCCACAGGCGGTCCGCCGGGCGGGTCTGATCCGCTCAGCGGGACACCGTGGTCAGTTTGCTTGACCGCACATGCCGCTGAGTGGACCTTCTATCGCCCCAAACGTTGGGACACAAGACAGTCGCGTGGTCTAGAACGTGATGACCTGCGCTTCGCCGGCAAAGGAGCGTTGCGACTATATCGTATTGGCCGGATCCCCATTACTCCGGCGGATCCGCATAAGCACCGATCCGGATGGTGAATTGCGGCCGAAGTACCCCGTAAATCCAAAGAAAAACGGGACCGTTTCCTCCGCAAATGTTTCAGATGCTGAAGCAGGCGTCGGCCGGACACTCCACCCAGTGCTTGCCTTCCCCGGCCAGCCAGCGCACCAGCGCATCGGCCGGCATCGGCCGGGCGAAGCGGTATCCCTGGCCGATGGAGCAGCCTTCCGCCTCCAGCATGCGGTGCTGGGCCTCGCGCTCCACCCCTTCGGCCACGACGGTCAGGCCCAGCGCCTCGCCGATCTGGATGATGGCGCGCACCAGCGGCCGGTTGGCGGCGTCGATGTCCAACTCCTTGACGAAGCTGCGGTCGATCTTCAGCTCGCCGACGGGGAAGCGCTTCAGGTAGCTCAAGGAGGAATAGCCGGTGCCGAAATCGTCGATCGACAGGGTGACGCCCAGCGCGTGCAGGGCATCCAGCGCATCGTGCGCCCCAACCTCCTCCGTCATCATCAGCCGTTCGGTGATCTCCAGCGTCAGGTCGTTCGCCGGGATGCCGTTGGCGGCCAGCGCGGCGCGCACCTGGTCCGGCAGATCGCCGCGGGCGAAGCGGACCGCCGAGACGTTGACCGCCAGCCCCGGCACCGGCACCCCGGCGGCGCGCCAGCGGCCGAGCTGCGCGACCGATGTCTCCAGCACCCAGCTGTCCAGCCGGTCGATCAGTCCGCATTCCTCGGCCAGCGGCACGAACTCCATCGGCGATACCGCCCCCCAGCGCGGGTGGGTCCAGCGGATCAGCGCCTCCACCCGGTGCAGGCGGTGCGGCTTCAGCCGGACCTGCGGCTGGTAATGCAGTTCGAACGGCGCCTCTCCTGCCGCATCTTCCCGTGGGCCATTCTCCTGCCGGTCCAGCGCCTCGCGCAGCGCCGCCTCCATCTCCAGCCGGCGCACCGCCTGTTCGTTCATGTCGCGGCGGAAGAAATGGCAGCGGTTGCGGCCGGCCTGCTTGGCCCGGTACATCGCCGCGTCGGCCTGACGCAGCAGCGTGTCGAAATCCATCCCGTCGTCGGGATGGACGGCGATGCCGATGCTGGCGGTGGGGGTCAGCGTCAGGTCGGCCACCGTCAGCGGCGCCGACAGGCTGGCGAGCACCCGCTCGGCCAGCAGCGAGGCATGGGCCGCGTCGCAGCCCGGCAGCAATGCCACGAACTCGTCCCCGCCCGGCCGGGCCAGCGTGTCCCCCTCGATGAACAGGCGCCGCAGCCGGTTCGCCACCTCCACCAGCAGCTGGTCGCCGACCGCATGCCCCAGCGAATCGTTGATGGTCTTGAAGCGGTCGACGTCCAGGAACATCAGCGTTACCGGCTGGCGCGTGCGTCCGGCCAGCGCCAGCGCCGCGGTGGCACGGTCGGCCAGAAGCTGGCGATTGGGCAGCCCGGTCAGCGTGTCGAAATAGGCCAACCGGTTGATCTCCGCCCGCGCCCGGTCATGCTCGATGGCCAGCGCGCACAAATGCACGCAGGCCTCCACCAGCCGCCGGTGGAAGGGGGCGGCGGGACGCGGCTCGCGGTAATAGAGCGCGAAGCTGCCCAGTATCCGGGCACTTCGTCCCTTGATCGGATTGGACCAGCACGCAGCCAACCCGTGGGCCAGCGGCAACTCCCGGCGGGACGCCCAATAGGGATCGGTGGCAATGTCGGCACACATGACCGCTTCGCCCCGGCTCATCGCGGTGCCGCAGGTTCCAACGTCCGGTTCGATGGGCAGCCCGTCGATGGCGGCGGCGTAGGCGCCGGGCAGAGACGGGGCGGCGGCCACCCGCATGCGGTTTTCGTCGTCGCGCAGCATCACCGAACAGGCGACCTCCGGCGCACAGGCCTCCACCTGCCGGCACAGGAAGTCCAGAACCTGCTTCAGCGACCGGCCGGCGGCCACCAATTCCAGCACGTCCTGCTGCAGGCGGGCAACCGCCTCCGCCCGCTCGCGCTCGTCGAAGCCGCGCATCTCGCACAGAACCAGGGAGTCGGCACCGTCGGCCAAATGCTGCCAGTGCAGATCGACCGGGACCGGATCGCGGCGCGGAATGCAGAGGGCGCCGCTGCCGGGCGGCGGACGGTCGCCCTGCACCCCGTCCCAAATCGTCCGCCAGTCGCGTCCGCCGGTGTCGAGCAGCGCGGGCAACGACCGGCCGATCATGCCGTCGAGCGGACAGCCGGCAAGGCGGGCGAAAGCCGGATTGGCGCCGACGATGGTTCCGTCGGGCCCGGTCCAAACCAGCGCCGCACTCCATTGCGCAGCGGTCACCCGCAAAAGGCGATCGGACGGCAGACGGTCGTCCAGCGCGGCCCCGGCCGAATCCATGACCCCTGATCCCCCCGGACTTCCTTCGGGGAACGCCGCGCCGGCGCTCCCGGGAGAATCAGCTAACATGAACACACGCTGCGCGGTCAAGCGCTCGTCGCATTCGGACCCTGCTGGCACAAGCACACCGGAATGATTCCAAGCAGTGATGCGTGGATCCGTTCGCACACAAGCAAAGAGGAGGAAGCGGTCTCCCGCTCCCTCCCCTTTCATCGTCCATCACCCCATGGCACTCCGACGGAGTGCCGCCCGGGGAAAGACTCAGCTGCAGCCGGTGGTCGACCCGCAGCTGTCGCACTTCAGGCAGGTGCCGTTGCGGACCAGGGTCATGTTGCCGCACTCGCCGCAGGGATCGCCCTCATAGCCACGGGCGCGGGCCTCGCGGATGCGGTCGAAGCGCTGGTCGCTGGTGCTGCCGCCATAGGCCGTGCCGGTGGCCGCGGTGGCGGCGACATGGCCCTGGACGGTGGCGGCGGCAACCGCCGGGCTGGCCACCATGGCAGCCTGGGCCGCCCCATGCGTGCCGGCCGACGCGGTGGCGCTGACGGCTGCGGTGTCGGTACCGGTGGCGGCGAAGGCCGCCGCGGCGCTGGCCCGCTGGGTCTGGCCACCATGCAGGACGCGCAGGTTGTTGCGGACATAGCCGGTCGACGCGATGCGGCGGACGATGTCGGACGGCTGCACCTGGGTATCCGGCAGGTCGCCCTGCTTGTCGCCGCTGCCCACCGTGAAGGGCACCAGATCCTCCGGCGTGGCGTGCGCCAGATCGGTGCGGTTCAGGTAGGAGATGGCGATCTCGCGGAAGATGTAGTCGATGACCGAGGTCGCCATCTTGATGGTGTCGTTGCCGGTCACCATGCCCGACGGCTCGAAGCGCGTGAAGGTGAAGGCCTCCACGAACTCCTCCAGCGGCACGCCGTACTGCAGGCCGATCGACACCGCGATGGCGAAGTTGTTCATCAGCGACCGGAAGGCGGCGCCTTCCTTGTGCATGTCGATGAAGATCTCGCCCAGGCGGCCGTCCTCATACTCGCCGGTGCGCAGGTACACCTTGTGGCCGCCGACATTGGCCTTCTGGGTGTAGCCCTTGCGGCGGTGCGGCAGACGCTCGCGCGAGCTGCTCTTCCGCTCCACCACCCGCTCGATCACCTTCTCGACGATGCGCTCGGTGACCATCTGGGCGCGGATCGCGGCCGGCGCCTCGATCATCGCCTCGACCGCCTCGCCATCCTCCTCGTCGTCGAGCAGGGCGGCCTGCAGCGGCTGGCTCAGCTTGGAGCCGTCGCGGTACAGCGCGTTCGCCTTCAGGCCCAGGCGCCAGGACATCAGGTAGGCGTCCTTGCACTCGTCGACCGTCGCCGTGTTCGGCATGTTGATGGTCTTGGAGATGGCGCCGGAGATGAAGGGCTGCGCCGCCGCCATCATCGTGATGTGCGATTCCCAGGACAGGAAGCGCTTGCCGATGCGGCCGCAGGGGTTGGCGCAGTCGAACACCGACAGGTGCTCGTCCTTGAGGAAGGGCGCGCCTTCCAGCGTCATGGCGCCGCAGCAGAAGGTGTTGGCCTGCTCGATCTGCGCCTTGGTGAAGCCGATGTGGCTCAGCAGGTCGAAGCCCGGAGCGTCCAGCGTCTCGGGCGGGATGCCCAGCGTCTGGGTGCAGAAGTCGGCGCCGATGGTCCAGCGGTTGAAGACGAACTTGATGTCGAAGGCGGTGGCGAGGTTGCCTTCCAGACGCTCCAGCAGCTCGTCGGTGAAGCCCTTGGCCTTCAGCGACTCGTGGTTCACGCCCGGCGCGGTCTTCAGCGTGCCGTGGCCGACCGCGTAGAGCGCGATCTCCTCGATCTGCTCCGGGGTGTAGCCGAGCGTCTTCAGCGCCTCCGGCACCAGCCGGTTGACGATCTTGAAATAGCCGCCGCCGGCCAGCTTCTTGAACTTCACCAGGGCGAAGTCCGGCTCGATGCCGGTGGTGTCGCAGTCCATCACCAGGCCGATGGTGCCGGTCGGGGCGACCACGGTGGCCTGGGCGTTGCGGTAGCCGTGGGCCTCGCCCAGTTCCAGCGCCTCGTCCCACACGCGGACGGCGGCGAGCGCCAGTTCCTGGTCCGGGCAGAGGTCGGCGACGAAGGGCACCGGCTCGACCGCCAGCCCCTCATAGCCGTTCATCTCGCCGTTGGCGGCGCGGCGATGGTTGCGGATGACCCGCAGCATGTGGTCGCGGTTGGCCTCGAAGCCCGGGAAGGTGCCCAGTTCCTGCGCCATCTCGGCCGAGGTGGCATAGGCGACGCCGGTCATGACGGCGGAGATGCCGGCGCAGTAGGCGCGGCCCTCGTCCGAGTCGTAGGACAGGCCCGACGCCATCAGCAGGCCGCCGAGATTGGCGAAGCCCAGGCCCAGCGTGCGGAACTCATAGGAGAGCTGGGCGATTTCCTTCGACGGGAACTGCGCCATCAGCACGGAGATTTCCAGCACGACGGTCCACAGCCGGCAGGCATGCTCGAACGCCTCGACGTCGAAGGAACCGTCCTTCAGACGGAACGACATCAGGTTCAGCGACGCCAGATTGCAGGCGGTGTCGTCGAGGAACATGTACTCCGAGCACGGGTTCGAGGCGTTGATGCGCCCCGAGGCCGGGCAGGTGTGCCACTCGTTGATGGTGCTGTCGAACTGAACGCCCGGATCGGCGCAGGCCCAGGCGGCGTAGCCGACCTTGTCCCACAGGTCGCGGGCACGGACGGTCTTCACCACCTTGCCGTTCGTGCGGCCGATCAGGTTCCAGTCGGCATCGTCCAGCACCGCCTGCACGAACTCGTTGGAGATGCGCACGGAGTTGTTGGAGTTCTGCCCGGAGACCGTCAGGTAGGCTTCCGAATCCCAGTCGGTGTTGTAGGTCTTGAACTCGATGGAGGCGAAGCCCTGGCCGGCGAACTGGATCACGCGCTGGATGTAGTTCTCCGACACCTGATCCTTGCGGGCAGCGAGGATCGCCTTCTTCAGCTCCTTGTTCTCCTTCGGGTCCAGGCCCGACTGGGCGGCGGCCATCACCGCCGTCAGGTGCTTCTGGCAGATCTTGGAGCCGGTCACGAGCGCCGCGACCTTCTGCTCCTCGTTCACCTTCCAGTCGATGTAGCCTTCGATGTCCGGGTGGTCCATGTCCACCGTGACCATCTTGGCCGCACGCCGGGTGGTGCCGCCCGACTTGATGGCGCCGGCAGCGCGGTCGCCGATCTTCAGGAAGCTCATCAGGCCCGACGACTTGCCGCCGCCGGCCAGCTTCTCGCCCTCGCCGCGCAGGCGGGAGAAGTTGGAGCCGGTGCCCGAGCCGTACTTGAACAGGCGGGCCTCACGCACCCACAGGTCCATGATGCCACCCTCGTTCACCAGATCGTCGGCGACGGACTGGATGAAGCAGGCGTGCGGCTGCGGGTGCTCGTAGGCCGAGGCGGAGGAGGTCAGCAGGCCGGTCTTGAAATCGACGTAGAAGTGGCCCTGGCTCGGGCCGTCGATGCCGTAGGCCCAGTGCAGGCCGGTGTTGAACCACTGCGGGCTGTTCGGGGCCGCCATCTGGGCGGCCAGCATGAAGCGCATCTCGTCGAAGAAGGTGCGGGCGTCGGCTTCGGTGTCGAAATAGCCGCCCTTCCAGCCCCAATAGGTCCAGGTGCCGGCCAGACGGTCGAACACCTGCTTGGCCGAATGCTCACCGACGAAGCGCTTCTCCTTCGGCAGTGCGGCCAGCTTCTCCTGGTCGGCTTCCTTGCGCCACAGCCAGGACGGAACGGTGTTCTCCTCCACGGCGCGGAGCGCGGCGGGAACGCCGGCCTTGCGGAAATACTTCTGGGCCAGGATGTCGCTGGCGACCTGCGAGAAGTTGTCCGGCACCTCGATGCCGGTCTGCTGGAAGACGATCGTACCATCCGGGTTGCGGATCTCGCTGGTCGCCTGGCGGAAGCCGAGGCTGGCGTAGGCGTCCTGACCTTCGTGCGTGAAACGACGCTCGATCCGCATGATGAGACTGTCCCCTGCTTGGAGCCCGCCGCGGCGGACTCGAATGGAAATGTGGTGCGACCCGTCCCGAAAAGCGGCCGGCGGTCCTGTCCGCCGTCCGGCCCGGCAATGCAGATGGCGCCGTACAGACAGGAGCACGATGCCCGACTGCCTGCCGTCGCCGCTGCGTTGCCGACCGGGGCCGCCGCTCAAGCCGGCCGGGTCACGTGGGCGGCATCCTAGCCAGCGCGACCGGGGCAAGCAAGCCCCACTCTGCTAGATATTGTGGTTGACATCACTGAACCCCTCAAAACCTTGATCCTGCGGTGTTCAACCCGTGACCGGGGATCCTGTTCCCGCCTGCCAAGAAATTTTTCGGTGGCGGTGGTGGGCCGCATCGCGACCGCGAGGCACAAACTGTAGGCACTCGAATCACCGCCCATGTTGGACCGGACGGCGCCACGCCCCGATTAGAGCGCAAAACACCGCCGTCCGCCAGTGCTTCGTTGCGGCGGAAATCAACATATTGTTGCCTGTGGCCTGTTCGACCCACCACCGATTCGCTGTGTCGCGACTCGAGGCAAAGCAGCGGAATCCCGGGAGCGACTCGAAAAGCCGGCCGCGTCAGCCCCCGAGTCGCCGCTGTCGGCCCAGGGTCGAGACACGGAAGAGGGGCAGAAGCCGCCCCCCCGCAACTATTCCCCGAGCCTCCGGTTGAAGACCCTGGAGCAGAGGCGACTCCGTCGTGGGTCTGGGGGAGGAGAGGCACCCATGCTGAAGATCACGCACAAGATGTGGTTGGCACTGCCTGCGCTGACACTGCTGGTCGGCATTGCGACCCCACCGGATTCGAGAGCCCAGACGGTGATCGTCAACGGCTCGACTCCGGTCGTCGGCGCCGCGGTGGAGCGCAAGACCGGTCCCAGCGTCGACCAGCTGATGAACCGCGGCGTCGTGGGAGCGGACGGGTCGAAGATCGGCACCGTCACCGACGTGATCCTCGACGACAAGGGCGAGGCCCAATACATCGTCATCCACTCCGGCGGCATCCTGGGCTTCGGCGGCAAGGACATTGCGGCCGACCTGACCCTGGCCGACATCCGCACCGGCACCGAGGCGATCCAACTCCGCGACGTGACCGCCGCCAGCGTCCGCGACATGCCCGAATTCCGCTACGACGACAGCATCACCTCCCTGACCCGAAGCCCGGAGCCGCGGCGGTAGCAACCGGATCGACCAACGAAAAAGGCCGCGCCCCAAGCGGGACGCGGCCTTTCTCTTACCCTTCCGGGAGATCGCGAGCCCCCTCCCCCACAGTGTTGTGAGGGAGAACGGCGTCAGGCGATCACTCGTCGTTCTGCTGCTTGCGCTTCAGAGCGGCGCCCAGGATGTCGCCCAGCGAGGCGCCCGAGTCGGACGAACCGAACTCGGCCATCGCCTGCTTCTCTTCCTCCATCTCGCGGGCCTTGATGGACAGCGAGATGCGGCGGGAAGCGCGGTCGATCTGGGTGACCTTGGCGTCGACCTTCTCGCCGACGGCGAAACGGTCCGGGCGCTGTTCGGAACGCTCGCGGGACAGGTCCGACTTGCGGATGAAGCCGGTGTAGCCCTCGCCGACGGCCACTTCGATGCCGCCGTCCGTCACCTGCGTCACGGTGCAGGTCACGACCTCGTTCTTCTTCAGACCGGCGGTAGCAGCCTCGAACGGGTCGTTCGCCAGCTGCTTGATGCCGAGGCTGATGCGCTCCTTCTCGACGTCGACGTCGAGAACCTTGACCTTGACGCGGTCGCCCTTCTTGTACTCGGCGATCGCCTCTTCACCCGACTTGTTCCAGTCGAGATCGGACATGTGGACCATGCCGTCGATGTCGCCCGGCAGGCCGACGAACAGACCGAACTCGGTGATGTTCTTGACTTCGCCTTCCAGCTCGGTGCCCGGACCGAACTTGTCGGTGAAGGTCTCCCACGGGTTGTCCAGGCACTGCTTCAGGCCGAGGCTGATGCGGCGCTTCTGCGGATCGACGTCCAGGACCATGACCTCGACTTCCTGCGAAGTCGACACGATCTTGCCCGGATGGACGTTCTTCTTGGTCCAGGACATTTCCGAAACGTGGACCAGGCCCTCGATCCCCGGCTCCAGCTCCACGAAGGCGCCGTAGTCGGTGATGTTGGTGACGCGGCCCTTGAACTTGGCGCTGACCGGGTACTTGGCTTCGACGCCTTCCCACGGATCGGCTTCCAGCTGCTTCATGCCGAGGCTGATGCGCTGGGTCTCCGGGTTGAAGCGGATGACCTGGACCGTGACGGTCTGGCCGATCTGCAGGGCTTCCGACGGATGGTTGATGCGGCGCCACGCGATGTCGGTGACGTGCAGCAGGCCGTCCACGCCGCCCAGGTCGACGAACGCACCGTAGTCGGTGATGTTCTTGACGACGCCCTGGAGGATCTGGCCTTCCTTGAGGTTGGCCACCAGCTCCGAACGGGCCTCCGCACGGCTCTCTTCGAGCACGGCGCGGCGCGACACGACGATGTTGCCGCGCGAGCGGTCCATCTTCAGGATCTGGAACGGCTGCGGGGTGCCCAGCAGCGGGGAGATGTCGCGGACCGGACGGATGTCGACCTGGCTGCCCGGCAGGAAGGCCACGGCGCCCGACAGGTCGACCGTGAAGCCGCCCTTGACGCGGCCGAAGATGACGCCGGTGACGCGGGTCTGGTCGTTGAACGACTTCTCCAGCAGGGCCCAGGCCTCTTCGCGCTTCGCCTTCTCACGGCTCAGCATCGCTTCGCCGTTCTTGTCTTCCATCCGCTCGAGGTAGACCTCGACGGTGTCGCCCGCCTTCAGCTCGGGCGGCTGGCCGGCAACGGCGAATTCCTTCAGCGCGACGCGGCCTTCCGACTTCAGACCGACGTCGATGGTGACCATGTCGTTCTCGACGGCGACGACGCGTCCCTTGACGACCGTGCCTTCGAGCGACTCGGCCGCGCCCAGCGACTCTTCGAGAAGAGACGCGAAGCTTTCCTTTTCGACCGTGCGGGCCAGTGACTGTGCCATTGAAACTCCTAAAGGTGGCGCGAAAGCAGCCCCGTTCCGGTCCCTCCCGCGGCAAAACGGGTGGGACCTCGACCGAACCGCCGCGCCGGGCACCACGCCCGGCGACTTGGTTGATGGTTTTCCGTGGAGGGCGTCCGACCCGCCCGCGCCGCTTCCGACCGCCGGAACCGCGACGTCACGCCGCTGGCTTCAGACCGGTCTTCGAGCCGATGTGAGCGACCGCCATCGAGAACACCTGATCGGCATCGAGAGCGGAGGTATCAAGCACAAAAGCGTCGACAGCCGGACGGAGCGGGGCTACCGCTCTCTGGCTGTCACGCGCATCACGAGCCTTCATGTCCTCCAGGACATCGGAGGATATAGCCGGAATCCCTCGTCTCTGCAACTCCTTGAGTCGCCGTTCGGCCCGGACCTCCACCGAAGCGGTAACGAACAGTTTGGCCTGGGCATCCGGGCAGACCACCGTTCCGATGTCGCGCCCGTCCAGAACCGCCCCTGGCGCGCCGCCCGGCGGATGGGCCGCGAAGCGCCGCTGGAAGTCGAGAAGCGCCGCCCGCACCTCCGGCACCGCCGCCACCTTGCTGGCCGCCTGCGCCGCCTCGTCGGTGCGCAGCGCCACCTCCTGCAGGATCGGGTGTTCGGGGTGCAGCTCATAGGCCGCCCGCGCCGCCGCGGCGTTGTCGGCCGGATCGCCGCCGGCCCGCAGCACCGACACGCCGACCGCGCGGTACAGCACGCCGGTGTCGAGATGGGCGAAGCCGAAGGCGTCGGCGATGCGCTGCGACAGGGTGCCCTTGCCGCTGGCGGCCGGGCCGTCGATGGCGACGACGACCGCCTTGGCCGGGGTCTCCTGGTTGGATAGCGGCTGCGTCATCGCCTCACGCCTCGCCGATCTTCGCGCCCAGCCCGTTCATCAGCCCGACGAAGCCGGGGAAGCTGGTGTCGATGAAGGCGCCGTCGTCCACCGAAATCGGCTGTTCCGACGCCATGCCCAGCACCAGGAAGCTCATGGCGATGCGGTGGTCCATGGCGGTGGCGACGGTGGCGCCGCCCTTCGGCCCCTTCCCCGTGCCCCCGGTGCCGTGCACCGTCAGGCTGTCGTCGGCGCCGACCTCCACCGACACGCCGCAGCGGGTCAGGCCTTCCGCCACCATGGCGAGGCGGTCGCTCTCCTTCACCCGCAGTTCCTTCAGGCCCAGCATCACCGTGGTGCCCTCGGCACAGGCGGCGGCGGCGGCCAGGACCGGGTACTCGTCGATCATGCTCGGCGCGCGGTCGGCCGGCACCACCACACCCTTGAGGGCGCTGTACTTCACCCGCAGGTCGGCCACCGGCTCCCCCGCCTGGTCGCGACGGTTCTCGAAGGCGATGTCGGCGCCCATCTCCACCAGCGTGTCATAAAGACCGGTGCGGCGCGGGTTCATGCCGACGTCGTTCAGCAGCAGTTCCGAGCCCGGCCGCAGCAGGGCGGCGACCGCCGGGAAGGCGGCGCTGCTGGGGTCGGCCGGCACATGGATGGTCCGCCCGCTCAGTTCCGGCTGGCCGGTGACGGTGACGGCGAGGGAGCCGTCCTCCAGCCGCTCGGTCGTCACGGTAGCGCCGAAATGGCGCAGCATCAGTTCGGTGTGGTCGCGCGTCGGCTCCGCCTCGATCACCGTGGTGGCGCCGGCGGTGTTGAGCCCGGCCAGCAGGATCGCCGACTTCACCTGGGCCGACGCCACCGGCAGCCGGTAGGTGATCGGGACCAGATCGCCGCTGCCGACCACGGTCAGCGGCAGCCGGCCGCCGGAGCGGCCGACGAAGCGGGCGCCCATCTCCTCCAGCGGCTTGGTGACGCGGGCCATCGGGCGCTTGTTCAGCGAGGCGTCGCCGGTGAAGACGCAGGTGATCGGGTGGCCGGCGACCAGCCCCATCAGCAGGCGGGCGGCGGTGCCGCTGTTGCCCATGTCCAGCACCTGCGCCGGCTCCTGCAGCGCGCCCAGCCCGACGCCGCGCACGCGCCAGACGCCCGCCCCCTGGCCGTCGTCTTCCCGCTCCGCCTGGGCGCCCAGCAGGCGCATGGCCGCCGCGGTGTGCAGGACGTCCTCTCCCTCCAGCAGGCCGTGGATCACCGTCTCGCCCACGGCGATGGCGCCCAGCATCAGCGACCGGTGCGAGATCGACTTGTCGCCGGGCACGCGGATGCTGCCCTGGATCGCGCCGGTGGCGGCGGAGCGCAGCGGCTTCACCTGCGTGACGGGGGTCTGCGTGACGGGGGCCTGCGTCATGGGACGGGTCCTTCGGATCGGAACGTGAAGCGGTTGTGGCCGCGTTCCTATCACAGCCCCCGTCGCGATGCGAGAGGGCCGGACTCCATCCCCCGCCCTTCCGGATGCCGGCCGGGCACAAACGAAAAGAGGCCGCCCGAAGGCGGCCCCGAGTTCAAGGAGGAAACCAAGTGGAGGAGTTGCACGGTGTGCAGGTCCGTTCTAGCCAGTTATGGTTAACGCCCTGTAAAGGCAACCCCTGCCCGGGCGGGATACCTCTTTCCCGCGGCGCCTGCGCACCGGCGGCATCCGGCCGCGCCGCCGTTCCGGCATCTTTTTTTTGACAAGCGCCTCTGGCCGTGGCAAAGGGCGCCTCTTGAGAACCCCCCTGATTTATGTGACGGAGGACACTGGCGTGGCCAAACCCGAATGGGGCGTCAAGCGCATCTGCCCGAGCTGTGGCGCTCGCTATTACGACATGCGCAAGGACCCGCCGGTCTGCCCGAGCTGCGGTGCGCAATTCGATCCCGAGGCCCTGCTGAAGTCCCGCAAGGCCCGCCCGGCCCCGGCCGACGACACCAAGAAGGTGGCGGTGGTGGCCGAGGACGAGGAGGAGGCCGAGACCGAGGCCGAGACTCCGGAGCTGGAGGATGTCGAGGACGACATGTCCGTCGAGGACATCGAGGAGACCGACGACACTGCCGACGATGAGGACGATGTCCTGATCGAGGACACGTCGGAGCTGGGCGAGGACGACATGGACGAGGTCGTCGACGTCGAGGGCGAGGACGAGGAGGAGCGCTGACCGGCGCCCTTCCCGGTGGGACGGGAACGTTGTCGGGAGCGGCGGGAGTGCCGGTGAAAAAAAGCGCGAAACGGTCGATTTTCCGCTTGCATCACTCCGCCGCCTGACTATTATCCCGCTCCACCAAGGCCGGACGGAAACGACCGGCCCCCAGAGTTAAGGGGCCATAGCTCAGCTGGGAGAGCGCTACAATGGCATTGTAGAGGTCAGGAGTTCGATCCTCCTTGGCTCCACCAATACACCAAAGGCTCGGCAGGCGACTGCCGGGCCTTTTGTATTTTTCTGCACGGCTTGAACTGCAATCAGTGCCTTATTCCCGCATGATAAGCAGCGGCATGAACACCCTCCCTAATCAATAGATTTTCATGCCGCTCCCCTCTACCATGGGATGAGAGAAATTTCGGAATGCAGGCATTCGCATGCTGCACGCAAAACTACATGGAAAGCTCCGCTACGATGCGGAAGGAAACGCAAAGCTCCTGGAGGACGGTTTAACGTCGACGGTCTTCGAGCGGCTCGCCTATCTTCCGGACCATCAACTCATCGCAATCCTTTTCGATCCTTCGCTCTGGCCCCTGCACCCTCCTGCATCCGGCCTCCCGGCGTCTGTCGGGTCAATCGCCTTCTGGCCACTCTGGACATGGCCCAAGGCCACTGCTCCCGCGGTCACCCGCAGATCAACCGAACCTGACCTCGTAATCGAGTTCGATGACCGGATTCTGATAATTGAGGCCAAGCGGCACGACGAGACGCTGAGCCAGTATGGCGACCAGCTTGCCGATGAATGGTGGACGGCCCGCCACAAGTTTGCCGATGGACGGCCCATATCCGTCCTGGCCGTGTCAGGACTCCGCAATCCGAAGCGTGAGTTGGAAGGATTGAAACGAGACACGCTGAACCGGCTGGCCGCTCTTTCCCACGGTGAGTTCGACGACCGTCCGGAGACTTTCGATCTTGGATACGCCTCATGGCGAGACCTGTATCTCCTGATCGGGAAGGTACTGTCACATGACCGGCCAGAACAGAACAGGCTGCTGGAAGACATCGGCAGTGGACTCATCCGGCACGGCGTAAGGCTGACAGATCCATGCTGGCTCGGCGACATGCGAAAAATGCCCTGGTCGACTTTGAATAACCCGTTTGCCACCGGCCATTTCCGCCGGCCGGACCTTCCGCCTCTCGGCTTCCAAGGCGAAATGCGCACCTGTTCAAACTTCTTTCTAGATGGAATATTCCATGACCGATTCTGACTGCAATGACCTGACGGCGGCGCTTGCAGACGTCCGCCGGGCGTACCGGCTGCTCTGGGGATACCAGAAGCGGATCCTGCACATCGTGGCAGAAATCCGCGAACAGCTCGGCTTCATTCCAAGCTGGATCGAGTATCAGTTCGATCAGCCGGACCAGAAGATCGAGGACCCGCGTCGGTGGATGTGGGATGCTCTGCCATTCAGCATGATCGGCTTCGAGGCGGAGCAGGGAGAGGATCGCGCACAGCGCGGCAGTCGCCTGCTCTACATTGACGTGGTGTCGGATACCGGCCTTGCGCAGGAAAAAAACCGGAGCGGGGGCGACTGGGAACCCAAGCCGGACCGTTTCCCATCACCCGAAGACTGCCGCAGCGAACTGCGCCTCTACATCCTGCAGAACAGCAGTGACCGTGAGGATGAAAACTTCGCCTGGCACCGGGACGTGGTCGTCAAAGTCGGGCATTGGACAGCCAGCGGAACCGCATACGAGGACGTGAACGCCGGCGTCCTGATCTATGGAGAAACGATCGATCTGGTCGAACTGGGCAATCGGGATGCGCTCACCGCTCGCGTCGAACGCTTCCACGTCAACGCGCAAACCCAGCTGAAAGCCCCTTCCCGACGCTGAGGAACACCCGACCCAAAACGGCGAAGGCGCGAACCCGTTCCGGTTCGCGGCCTTCAGAATGGTGGGCGGTACTGGGATTGAACCAGTGACCCCTACGATGTCAACGTAGTGCTCTCCCGCTGAGCTAACCGCCCACTGTAGCGACCGGCGGAGGAGCGCGTGGCGTCGTTCCGTCCGGCGTGGGCGGGTGTATACCGACCTCGGCGCGGACGCGCAAGCCCTTTCATGAGTCCTTGCGCTTTTTTTTTGCCGGACGGCGGCAGGGCGGCGGGCGTTCCCGTGACAAAAGGCCCGGCTGTCCATTACATCATTGAACCATGGACGCCTCCTTCGACGCGCAACGCGATGCCGGTGCCGGCGCCGGTCCGGCCCCCGACAAGGCCGGGATTCCGGCCGCAGATGCCCCAGCCTTCGACATCCTGGCCCCGCAGAGCCAGAGGCTGCCGCTCGTCCTGGCCTCGCCGCACAGCGGGAACGCCTATTCCGCCGCCTTCCTCGCCTCATCCCGGCTGGACGCCCGGGCGCTGCGCAAGTCCGAGGACTGTTTCGTCGACGAGATCTTCGCCTTCGCTCCCGGCCTTGGCGTGCCGCTGATCCGCGCCCTGTTCCCGCGCGCCTATCTGGACGTCAACCGCGAAGCCTACGAGCTGGACCCGGAGATGTTCGCCGATCCGCTGCCGGCCTACGTCAACACCCGATCGCCCCGCGTTGCGGCGGGGCTGGGCACCATCGCCCGCGTGGTCGCCAACGGCGAGGACATCTACCGGGGCAAGCTGCGCTTCGCCGAGGCGCTGGACCGCGTCAGCCGCTGCTACACCCCCTACCACAACGCCCTGCGCCGGCTGGTGGACGACACCCGCGACGCCTTCGGCCACGCCCTGCTGATCGATTGCCATTCGATGCCGTCGGCCAGCACCGCCGCCACCGGGAAAGGCGGCGGGCGGGGCGGCAACCATCCCGAGATCGTGCTGGGCGACTGTTACGGCAACGCCTGCGCGCCTGCGGTGATCGATGCGGCGGAGGAGTTCCTGCGCGGGCTCGGCTATGCCGTCAGCCGCAACAATCCCTATGCCGGCGGCTACACCACCCGCCACTACGGCCGGCCGCGCCAGGGCATCCACGCCCTGCAGATCGAGATCGCCCGCGACCTCTACATGGACGAGGCGGCCCTGACCCGCCTGCCCTACCTGAACGTTCTGGCCCGCCACATGACCGAACTGGTCGACACGCTGGGCCTGCTGCCGCCCCACGGCCTGGACCGCGCTGACGCCGCGGGCGTCCGGCATCCACGGTTGGGGGCCATTTCAGGGCCATTGCCCCGTCCTTGCCACAGTTTCCCGCTATTCCCTCATGGCCAAGCTTCCGCTCGGCACTGCCCCCCAGCCCTGCCTTCGCGCAAAAAAAGGGCCGCGGGCGAACCCGCGGCCTTCAGTCTAGGGAGGAAACGCCCAAGAAGTGCGTTACGCCAACGTCCACGCCGAGGCGTGACCATTGCCGCACTGCACAATATGAACGCGCCCCCGGCCGGCTTCAAGAGCAAAAAGAATTTCTCATGCATTACATCACGTTAACCTGCAACAGAGGTATCGCGAAGCGGATATAGGCCAGAGACGTTCGCCGCAGTGCAGCATGACCCTTCGTGCAAGGGCATGACCGAAGGGACAGGAAGCGGCCGGACCTTGGGACCGCTGTCTTGAGCTTGACGGCAGGCGCCCGGAACCAAGCCCGCCGACGGTCGTTTCAGAGTGGTCCAATGCCGGGTATCCGCCGAGGCGGTCCGGTTTGCGGGCTGCGGAACGCCCTGCCGGCGGCCAATAAGGAGAAGAACATCGTGAGCAGGCTCGTCGTCGTATCCAACCGGGTGGCCCTGATGGAAGAGGGCAAGCAGGCGGCCGGCGGTCTCGCCGTCGCCATCCTGGCGGCCCTGAAGAAGACCGGAGGCATCTGGTTCGGCTGGAGCGGAAACGTCGTCGACGGCGAGTCCCAGGCCGAACCGACCCGGACCGATGCCGGGAAACTGACCTACGCCACGCTCGATCTCGGCCGCCGCGACCATGAGGAATATTACAACGGCTTCGCCAACCAGACCTTATGGCCGCTGTTCCATTACAGGCTGGGCCTGATCTCGGTGAACCGGCGGACGCGCGAGGGGTATGAGCGGGTCAACGCCTATTTCGCCGACAGGCTGGAGCCTCTGCTTCGCGCCGACGACATGATCTGGGTCCACGACTATCACCTGATCCCCTTCGGCGACGAGTTGCGCCGCCGCGGCTGTTCGCAGCGCATGGGCTTCTTCCTGCACACGCCCTTCCCGCCGCCGGAACTGCTGACCGCCCTGCCCAACCATCGCGACCTGATCCGCGAGCTGTGCGCCTATGATCTGGTCGGCTTCCACACCGCCACCGACCTGCGCGGCTTCTGCGACTACATCCGCACCGAGACCGACGGCACGGTGGAGCAGCGCGGCGCCTATGGCAGCGCCGTGATCCGCGCCTTCGGCCGCACCCTGATGGCGAAGGTTTTCCCCATCAGCATCGACACCGAGGCGCTGGAAAGCCTCGCCCGCACCGCCGGCCGCTCGCGCCAGGCCGAACGGTTGCGCGAAAGCCTGGTCGGCCGCCGGCTGATCATCGGCGTCGACCGGCTGGACTATTCCAAGGGCCTGCCGCAGCGCTTCGCCGCCTTCGAACAGCTTCTGGAAAGCTATCCGGAGCATTGCAACCGCGTGTCCTTCCTGCAGGTCGCCCCGCCGAGCCGCGAGGACGTGCCGGAATACATCGCCATCCGCCGCGAGTTGTCGGAGATGGCCGGCCGTATCAACGGCCGCTTCGCCGAGTTCGACTGGCAGCCGATCCGCTATTTGAACCGCAGCTTCGGCCAGCGCGTGCTGGCGGGCTTCTACCGGCTGGCGAATGTGGGGCTGGTGACGCCGCTGCGCGACGGCATGAATCTGGTGGCCAAGGAGTATGTCGCCTGCCAGGACGCCGACAATCCGGGCGTGCTGGTGCTGTCGCAGTTCGCCGGCGCCGCGCATGAGATGGGCGAGGCGCTGATCGTCAACCCTTTCGACATCGAGGGCGTCGGCGACGCTCTGCAGCGGGCGCTGACCATGCCGCTGGGCGAGCGCAAGGAACGCCACGCCGCCTTGATGCGGACGCTGCGGCGCCCACGACATCAGCTGGTGGCGTGAAAGCTATGTGGACGCGCTGACCCGTGCACCGTATGACTTTCCGGTCACCTGAGCATCCGCTCGGCCCACCAGCAGCGCAGGTTCGGACCCATGGCCGCCTCTCCCATCCTCGTCGCAGACATCGGTGCCACCAACGCGCGCTTCGGCCTGATCGACGGCCGGATGGTGCGCGAGGCGCGGGTGCTGCGCTGTGCCGATTATGCCTCGATCGAGGATGCGGCCACCGCCTACCTTGCGGCGGTCGGGCTGGCGTCGCCGGGCACGCCGGGCCGGCCGCGGCGCGGCGCCTTCGCGGTGGCCGGGCCGGTCACCGGCGACCACATCGCCATGACCAATCTGGTCTGGCAATTCTCCGTTGGCCGGGTGCGCGACGCTTGGGGCTGGAGGGGCTGGTCGTCATCAACGACTTCACCGCCGTCGCACTGTCGGTGCCGCGCCTCGGCGAGGAGGACCGCCGGCAGGTCGGCGAGGGGACTCCGCAGCCGGGGGCCGTCGTCGCCGTGCTGGGGCCGGGCAGCGGCTGGGCGTGTCGGGGCTGGTGCCGGGGGCGAACGGCCGCTGGACGGCGCTGTCGGGCGAGGGCGGCCATGTCACCATGGCACCGATCAGCGACCGTGAGAGCGCCGTGCTGGGCCAGCTGCGCAAGGGCTTCGACCATGTCTCGGCCGAGCGGGGTGCTGTCGGGGCCGGGCCTCGTCAACCTCTACAACGCCCTGTCGATCCTCGACGGGCGCGAACCGGCCGCCCTCACCCCCGCCCGGATCACCGACAATGCGCTGGCCGGGACCGAGCCCCATTGCGTGGAGGCGGTGGAGATGTTCTGCGCCATGCTGGGCACCGTCGCCGGCAACCTCGCCTTGACGCTGGGCGCGCGGGCGGCGTCTACATCGCCGGCGGCATCGTGCCCAGGCTGGGAACGCTGTTCGCCCATTCCCGCTTCCGCAAGCGCTTCGCCGAGAAGGGCCGCATGCGCGACTTCCTGGCGCCGATCCCCACCTATGTCGTCACCCACGAGCTGCCCGCCTTCCTGGGCCTCGCCGAGGCCGCCGGGGCGGAATAGGCACCGGACAAGGATACGCCGGAGGGTGCGACCAATCGCGCGCCCATCGGCGGTTGCCCCTATTGCGCCACTTGTCGCTTGAACCGGTGGGATCGTCCCCACATGGTTGTTCCGATCCTTGTTCGGATCCCATCGGAACGCCATCCCACCGGAAAGCCCCCGACAAACGCCATGTCCACCGACCTTCGCGTCCGCTTCATGCACCCGTCGGGCGCCATCGGCCCCGGCAAGATCGCGTTGCTGGAGGCCATCGACCGCACCGGCTCCATCTCCGCCGCGGCGCGGTCCCTGGACATGACCTTCCGGCGGGCCTGGTTCCTGGTGGAGACGATGAACACGGCCTTCCGCGAGCCGGTGATCCGCACCAGCGTCGGTGGCCGCGAGGGTGGCGGCGCCGGCCTGACTCCGCTGGGGCAGGAGGTGGTCGCCCGCTACCGCCGCATGCAGGAGGAGGCCCGCAAGGCCGCCGAACCGCACCTGCGCTGGCTGGACGAGATGCTGAAGGAAGAACAGCCCGAGGACGGGCAACCCACGGACGGGGACGGGACGCCGCCGGCCGGCTGACCGCTTGATTTGCCAGTCAAGTCATCGGCTTGGCCGCTTCAAGTTATCGTCGAAGCTCCGCCAAGTGCTGATGTCCGCTTTTTCTTCCATGCGCGCGGCGCAGCCCTGGGCACCGTGAAGCCCGGTGGTGCGGCGGGGCGCCGCGCCGTAGATATGGTTCCGTTGCAGCTTGGTCCCAGCGTGACCGATCGGCAACAGACCTTTTCCCAGCATGCCATCCGCCACCCCACCCGAACGGGCCGCCTCCGCGGCACCGCAAGGGCCCCCTTGCGCCCTTCAGCCCCCCTCCCGAGCCACCGCCGCCATGCTGTCCCTCCCCCTGCCCGTCACCGCCGCCGATGCCTTCGGTGCTGCGGCCTTCGCCGGTTCGTGCCTGTGGCCGCTGATGAAGAAGCGCCGCGCCCTGCTGGCCGGGGCAGGCGGCGACCAACCTGATGTTCATCATCCACTATGTGCTGCTGGGCGCCCACACCGCGGCGGCGCTGTGCCTGCTGGTGGTGACGCAGGCCCTGGCGGCGATGCCGGAGGGGCGCAACCGCTGGCAGACCGCGGCCTTCGCCGCCACGGTGCCGGCCATCGCGACGATCGCCGTCTTCACCTGGTCGGGCCTGCCATCGGCGCTGTCCAGCCTGGGCATCACCTTCTCCACCCTGGCGCGCTGGCAGTCGGACGCGGTGCGCATGCGCCTGTTGCTGCTGGTGGCCGGCGCCTTCTGGATCAGCCACAACGCGCTGGTGATGTCGCCCTTCGCCATGGCCTCGGACGCCTTCAGCGCCGCCGCCAACCTGCTGCGCCTGCGCGGCGAGCGCCGCAGGGCCGCTCCGGCAGCGGTCGCCACGGCGAACGCCAATGCGACGCCGAAGGGTCTTGCCGCCGCCTGACGATACCGGCCTGAAGCCGCCTCGCATGACCGGGCTAACGCCTCCGGATGGGTCCTGCCTGTCCGGGGGCGATCGAATTGGGCACTGGCGCACCGGCACGCTCCCGCCTAATAAGGAGCCTCATGCGCCGCGAGGTGCATTGCAACAGGCGCCTTACGGCGCACCGCAACGGCAGCGACGAAGGGCAGCCCATTCATGCTGAAGCGTCTTTACGACTGGACCATGGCCAAGGCCGCGTCGAAGGATTCGACCAAATGGCTGGCCGGGGTGTCCTTCGCCGAAAGCTCCTTCTTCCCGCTGCCGCCGGACCTGCTGCTGGTGCCGATGGTCATCGCCAACCGCAAGTCGGCCTTCAAACTGGCGACGATCTGCACGCTGGCCTCGGTGGTCGGCGGCATCGCCGGCTACATGATCGGCTATTTCCTGTACGAGACCATCGGCCGCTGGGTCATCGAGTTCTACCACCTGACCGACAAGTTCGAGCAGCTGCGCCACACCTTCGTCGAGTACGGGGCGGAGATCCTGATCATCAAGGGCATGACGCCCATCCCCTACAAGCTGCTGACCATCACCGCCGGCGTGGCCCATCTGCCGCTGTGGGTGTTCATCGGCGCCTCGATCATCTCGCGGTCGATGCGCTTCTATCTGGTCGCGGCCCTGCTGTACTTCTTCGGCCCGCCGATCCGCGCCTTCATCGAGAAGCGGCTGACGCTCGTTACCAGCGTGTTCGCGGTGGCGCTGATCGGCGGCTTCCTGGTGGTGAAGCTGCTGTAACCCGCCGCCCTACTTCCGACAGACAGGACCTCCATGCCTCCGCGCGGGCGCCCGCCCCATCCCAGCCGCTCCCGCTCCCACCCCCACGCCAGGCCCGCCGCCCCGTCCGCTCCGCCCACCCCGGAGCCCACCGAATCGCGCAAGCTGTTCCGCGTCGCCGGGCTGGCCGCCGTCTCCGCCCTGTTCGCCCACGAGCCGGAGCGGGTCGAGCGCCTGTTCTTCGACGAGCGGCTGAAACCGGCGGTCGGGGCCTTCTGCAAGGCGATGGCGGCCGCCCGCAGGCCCTACCGCATGGTGGAAGGCGAGGAGTTGGCGAAGGTCGCCGGCACCGTCCTGCATGGCGGGGTGGTGGCGCTGATGGCGCCGCGCAGCGTGCCGCTGTTCGATCCGGAGGCCGCGCGCCGCGCGGGCGAGCCGCTGCTGATCCTCGACGGGGTCGGCAACCCGCACAATCTGGGCGCCATCCTGCGCACCGCCGCCTTCTTCGGCCTGCCGCGCGTGCTGGTCTCCGACCATCCCGGCCAGGCCCTGCCGTCGGAGGCCGCCTACCGCGTGGCGGGAGGGCGGGTTCGAGTGGGTGACGCTGGAACGCGCCCCCGCATTGCCCGCCCTGCTGAAGCGGCTGCGCACCAGCCACCGGGTCTTCGGCACGGCGCTGGACCAGACCCGTCCGACCGTCGATGCCGGCGCGCTGACCGGCTGGCGCGCCTCCCCCAATTCAAAGATGCAGACTGCCAAACCGCCCGCCGTCATCCTGGGCAACGAGGAGGATGGCATCCCGCCGGCCACGCTGGCGGCCTGCGAGGCGGTGCTGACCATCCCCGGCAGCGGGCGCGTCCAGTCGCTGAACGTCGCCGCCACCGCCGCCATCCTCATCCACGCCATGGCGACGGGCTGAAGGCGCTCCAGCGTTACCCGAGCATCAGGATCAGCAAGAGCGCGACCACGGCGACCGACGCCAACGGCAGCAGTTCCACCCCGTTGCGCGTCCAGGTCGGCGCGGCGCCATGGTGATGGCCTGCATGTCCGGTCCCGACGTCGTCGGCCCAGCCATGACGCGACGGCACGGCACCCGGCGCCGAGACCGCCGGCGCCGCCGGGCTGGCCATGTCCACCACGCCGTCGCCGCGGCGGTACTCGCCGGTCTGCCGGGCCGATGCCGGGTTGGGACGGCCCCGCATCAGGCGCGAGTCGTCGAGTTCGACCTCGACACCGGCCGCCTCGACCCGCTCGATCACCGCCGCGGTTTCCTCCGGCGTCATGGTGTCCACGGGCAGGATGCCGCCCAGCGCCTCGGCGCTCAGGCGGTTGCCGTTGCGGCGGCCATGCTCGATCAGCGATTCGACGAGGCGGTCGTCGGTGGTGCTCGCCATGGTGACTCTCCTTTCTCAAGTTCCTCCTGGCTCACAGGGTCAAACGCAGGGAAACGCCCGAAGGTCCCGGTGCAGTCGGCCAACCCTGCGCCATCTTGCCGCGGCCGGGCCGTGACCCGACATAAGGGGTCCCTCCAACGGATCGCTATTGATGGGAGACCCGACCATGCTGGGGCATTTCATGCGCAAGCCGCCGACGCTGCCGACGCCGGAGGAGGCGCTGCCCGGCCGCAGCCAACCCGTTCCGGTGCCCGACCGGCATCACGTCAACGGCCACCGCCTCGCCCCGCCCTACCCGCCCGGGCTGGAGGTCATCGACCTCGGGCTCGGCTGCTTCTGGGGGGCGGAGCGCAAGTTCTGGCAGGTTCCCGGCATCTGGGTGACCGCCGTCGGCTATCAGGGCGGCCACACCCCGAATCCGACCTATGAGGAGGTCTGCTCCGGCCGCACCGGCCATACCGAGGCGGTGCGCGTGGTCTACGACCCGGCCATGGTGACGGTCGAGGACCTGCTGCGCGTCTTCTGGGAATCGCACGACCCGACTCAGGGCATGCGCCAGGGCAACGACGTCGGCACCCAGTACCGTTCCGCCGTCTACACCCACAGCCCCGCCCAGAAAGCGGCGGCGGAGGCGACGCTGGCGGCCTATCAGGACCGGCTGGCCCAGGCGGGTTACGGCCCGATCACCACCGAGATCCGCGAAGCCCCGCCCTTCTACTTCGCGGAAGGCTACCACCAGCAGTATCTTGCCAAGAACCCCAACGGCTATTGCGGGCTTGGCGGCACCGGCGTCACCTGCGCCGCGTGATGAAGCGCAGGTAAGAGCCGGCCGGTAAAAGTCGGCCAGTAAATGCCGGGTTACGGCACACCCGCCGGGCTTGGCCCTCGCGGTTGCGCCGCACCGGCCCTTGCGGGTATGGTTCCGGCGGCTCTTGAAAGCTCCGGCGGCGTTACCTCCGCGGGAGCGCCGCCCGTCCAGCTGCGATTGTCATGACCAAGGAAAGAACCGAGCTGGCGACGCCGTCCCTCAGCGGCCTGCTCGAATTCTGGCTCACCAAATCCGTCGCCGGCCGGCCGCCGGTCCCCAGCAGCATCTCCCCGGCCGATCTGCGGCCGTGGAAGGACAACATCGTCGTGTTCGAGGTGATCGGGGAGGAATCCGGCACCTTCGTCTATTCCTATTACGGCAAGGCGCTGGTCGCGGCCTTCGGCCAGTCGCGTCTGGGCGCCACGCTGGACGATCTGCCGCCGGAACAGCGCGCCGTGCTGCAGCCGGAATACGAGACGGTGCGCCGCGAACGGCTGCCCGTCGCCCGTATCCACACCGCCGTCTTCGGCGGCCGCAGCCGCAGCTTCGAACGGCTGGTCCTGCCGATGTCCAGCGACGGGGTCGGCATCGACAAGCTGCTGGTCGCCGCCTACGAGATGACGCCGCGCGAACTGGCGGCCCGCCCCCCAGTATACTCCCCGGGGCCGGGCGGCTCCTCCTCCGGTCCAGTCCCCCTCACCGTTCAGAAGCCGGGAGCCTCGGCATGACCCCGCGTATGCCGCATCTCGCCGCCCCGCCCACCCAGGCGGGCGTGGTGACCGCCGACGAGTTCAATCTGTGGTGCGCGCTGAACGGCCGCCCCTTCAACCTCGTGCCCAACCCGCGCCCCGACGGCCGCGTGATGTGGGATGTCGAGGTTCTGCCCGGCACCCCGCGCGCCGGCACCGTCTATTCCACCAACCTGTCGGACGAGGCGCTGGCGGTGGTCGCCGGCTTCGCCTTCCTGTCCGGCGTCGAGTGGGCTTACGAGGCGCGCGACCCGGCGGAGGCCGAAGCGCCCGCCGCACCCCCGTGTGAAGCTGCGCCGGCGCCGGAAGCGGCAAGCCCCTGCGCGCCCGCCCCGGCCGCGCCGCAGGCCGCCCCGGCCGCTCCCGCGGAGCCGGTGGACTATCCCGCGGTCTATTCGCTGCCCGCCGTCGCACTGCTGCAGAACCCGCCGCCGCGCCCGGTCCAGCAGCATGACGAATCGGTGCTGGCCCGCAATGCGCGGATGCTGGAAACCGTCCTGAAGAACTTCCGCGTCCGCGGCGAGATCATGGACGTTCGTCCCGGCCCGGTCGTCACCCTCTACGAGTTCGAGCCGGCGCCCGGCACCAAGTCGGCGACCGTCATCAACCTGACCGACGACATCGCCCGCTCCATGAGCGTGGTGACCGCCCGCATCGCCATCGTCCCCGGCCGCAGCGTCATCGGCGTCGAGCTGCCGAACCCGGTGCGCGAGATGGTCTACCTGCGCGAGAGCTTCGACCACGACGCCTTCCGCAACACCACGGCGCAGCTCGCCATCGCGCTGGGCAAGGACATCAGCGGCGAGCCGGTGGTGGCCGACCTCGCCCGCATGCCGCACCTGCTGGTCGCCGGCACCACCGGCTCGGGCAAGTCGGTGGCGATCAACACCATGATCCTGTCGCTGCTCTACCGGCTGCCGCCGGAGCGCTGCCGCTTCATCATGGTCGATCCCAAGATGCTGGAGCTGTCGGTCTATGACGGCATCCCGCATCTGCTGACCCCCGTCGTCACCGATCCCAAGAAGGCGGTGGTGGCATTGCGCTGGGCCGTGCGCGAGATGGAAAGCCGCTACGAGGCGATGTCCAAGCTCGGCGTCCGCAACATCGAGGGCTACAACGCCCGCATGGCCGAGATGATCGCCAATGGCGAGAAGATGCCCCGCCGCGCCCCGGCGCCGGGGGAGCCGGAAAACGTCTTCGACCTGACTCCCTCGGAACCGACGCCCCTGCCCTACATCGTCGTGATCGTCGACGAGATGGCCGACCTGATGCTGGTCGCCGGCAAGGAGATCGAGGCGGCGATCCAGCGCCTCGCCCAGATGGCGCGCGCCGCCGGCATCCACCTGATCATGGCGACGCAGCGTCCGTCGGTCGACGTCATCACCGGCACCATCAAGGCCAACTTCCCGACCCGCATCAGCTTCCAGGTCACCAGCAAGATCGACAGCCGCACCATCCTGGGCGAGGCCGGGGCGGAGCAGCTGCTGGGCCAGGGCGACATGCTGTACATGCAGGGCGGCGGCCGCATCACCCGCGTCCACGGCCCCTTCGTCTCCGATTCGGAGGTCGAGGAGATCGTCCAGTACGTCAAGGCGCAGGGCGCCCCCAACTACGTCACAGCCATCACCGAGGAGGAGGAGGAAGCCGCCGCGGTGGAGGACGAGGACGGCGGTTCGGCTGCGACCGGCGACGACCTCTACATGCAGGCCGTCAACCTGGTGGTGCGCGAGGGCAAGGTGTCGGTCAGCTTCATCCAGCGCCAGCTGCAGATCGGCTACAACCGCGCCGCCCGTCTGGTGGAGCGGATGGAGACCGAGCGCGTCGTCGGCCCGGCCAACCACCAGGGCAAGCGCGAAGTCCTGCTGTCCCACGCCGGCCTGTCGGCCAAGCGCGCGGGGGTTTGAACGCGCATGCCATCTGAATGCTCAAAATCCGAGCAGGACATGTTTGAACCGAGTAACGACCGTATTTACAATGCGGTCGTTACTTTATGTATAGTCCTTGTCTTCGTCACCACAGCAATTTTGGGGCATGCCATTGCCGCCTACTTCACGGCGACTGGCTCTGACAAGGGGTTGGCGGAGTATGGACCACAAGGAGACTTCTTCGGTGGTCACTTCGGTCCCGTGTTTGGGTCACTGACGCTGATTGTCGTCATCTACTCCGGCTATGTTCAGCAACGACAACAAAACCGGTTTTTTCTCCAACAACAGAAGAAGGCTGAAGAAGCGCTTTTTTTACCAGAGCTTCACTCAAGGCATTGACCTGATTTCCCAGTGGGACCGGCAAGAACCAGGATGCCCCCAAGCTCTGCGGCTTGTTGACTATTATGCAAAAGTTGCCATTGAACGAGGCGACCCAGAACTTTACCGTTTATTGAACACTGTAATCACTGGAAAGATGAGAAACCTTTTTGAAGGAAAAGAAGGCGCTCAATACATAACAAACTATCCTTACGCGATTGTCGCGCTTGATAAGATCAGGAAAATTCGGGAAGGTACACGCTCTTTTAAGGAAGAGCACAAAGAAATCCTTGACGCAGCAAAGCTCAAGGCCAGGAAATCCTATCAGCCTATTCCATTTGAAACATAATCTGGAGGTTATAGTCTCTCTACAAACCCCTCCGCCCCGCTCGTGAATCCACAAGCGGGGCAGGTCACTGGACCGTCGCCCCCATTATGACGGGGGCAGGGGAGTTGCCTGAAGAAACTCACGTTGAAGAGATTATCATTGTCCGCGCGATTTTCAAGCGGATCCGCGGCATGCGATTTACGATAGTCGCGACAGGCCGGAAGAATTGGAGCGCTCATGGACCCCAAGCGGCATTTCGAGACCCTCGCCCGCTACAACCTCTGGGCCAACCGCCGCCTGTACGACGCCGCGGCCCAGCTGTCCGACGCGCAGTTCCGCGAGGACCGCGGCGCCTTCTTCCGGTCGATGTGCGGCACGCTGAACCACATCCTGGTCGCCGACCGGGTTTGGCTGGAGCGGATCGAGGGCGCCGGGCCGAAGCCCTCGGCGCTCGATGAAATCCTCTGCGACGATTTCGCCGGCCTCCGCGCCGCCCGCGAGGCGGAGGACGAGCGCATCCTGCGCGTGCTGGCGGCCACCCCGGATGAGCGGTTCGAGTCGGTCCTCTCCTACCGCAGCATGGCGGGCACGGCCCACGAGTTGCCCTTCGCCCAGGTGCTGACCCACGTCTTCAACCACCAGACCCACCATCGCGGGCAGGCCCACGGCCTGTTGAGCCAGTTCGCGCTGGAAGCCCCGTCCATCGACTTCGTCTATTTCCTGCTGGAGTCGAAATGAGCCGCCCCATCACCGACCTCGCCGCGCTGGAAGCCCTCTATGGCGAACCGGTCGCCGCCTCCATCGCCAAGGAGGTGCCGGCGCTGACCCCCGGCTACCGCGCGCTGATCGAAGCGTCGCCCTTCTTCGTACTCGCCACCAGCGGGCCGGGCGGGCTGGACGCCTCGCCGCGCGGCGACGAACCGGGCTTCGTCCGGGTGGCGGACGACCGCACCCTGCTGATCCCCGACCGCCGCGGCAACAACCGCATCGACAGCCTGCGCAACATCCTGGCCGATCCTCGCGTCGGGCTGCTGTTCCTGGTGCCTGGGCTGAACGAGACCCTGCGCATCAACGGCCGCGCGGTGATCGACACCGACCAAGTGCTGTGCGAAAGCTTCGCCGTCGACGGCAAGGCGCCGAAATCGGTGCTGGTGGTGACCATCGAGACGGTGTTCTTCCAGTGCTCCCGCGCCCTGCTGCGTTCCCACCTGTGGGATCCGGCGGTGCAACTGCCACGCGCCAGCCTGCCCTCGGTGGGGTCGCTGCTGGCGGAGGCCAGCGCCGGGCGCGAGGGCGGCGACGCCTATGACCGTTCTCTGGCGGAGCGGATCCCCAAGACGCTTTACTGAGCCGCGAGACGGGCGGCGGCGGACGCCTGCCCGCCATCATCCGGCAACCGGATGGTGAAGACGGAGCCTTCCTCGCGCGTGCTCTCCACCGTCAGGGTGCCGCCATGGGCGGCAACGATCTTCTTCGCCATATAGAGCCCCAGCCCGGTGCCCTTCGTCCCGCGCGAGGAGGAGGCGCGGAAATAGATGGAGCCGATCCGCTCCACCTCCTCGGGCGCCATGCCGAGCCCGCGATCGGCGACGCGGATGACGATTTCCCCTCCATCCCCGGCCGCATCATAGCCGGCCGTCACCCGCACCGGCGCCTCCGGGGGCGAGTAGCGCAGGGCGTTCTGCACGAGGTTGCCGATCGCCACCCCCAGGAAGGGCGCGTCGACCAGCAGCGGGTGGTCCGGCGTCTCCACCGTCATCTCCAGCCGGTCCTCCGCCTCCGTCCCCGTCAGGCCGCCCAGCGCCTCTTCCATCAACTGGCCCAGCGCCACCGGTTCCGGCTTCAGCGCCAGCGCCCCCTGGTCCAGCGCGTCGGAGGACAGGAACAGCTCCACCAGCTCGACCATCTTGCGGGTGGTGTTGCGGATGCGCTCCAGCCGGGTCAGCGCCGCCGGCGCCGTGACCGCCCCGGACAGCTCGATCATCTGCGCCGCACTGTCGATGGAGGCGAGCGGGGTGCGGAACTCGTGCGACAGCATGGCGACGAAGGTGCGCTGCTCCTCCGCCCGCTTGGTGGCGAAGGCCGACTCCTCGCGGGCGCGCAGACGCTCGGACTGCAGGCGGCCGATGCGCAGGGCCAGACCGACGCCCAGCACCAGCACCGCCACCATTGAGGAGATCTGGTAGGGATCGGCGACGGCGAAATCGGCCGGCAGCACGCCGCGCAGCGACATCTGGGTCAGCAGCAGGCCGGCGAGCGAGACCAGCGTGCTGGCCAGATAGAAGCGCGGGCTGAGGTCGCCGGGGTTCAGCCAGGCCATGCGCGCAGTCAGCACCAGCGCGATCACCACCACGACCAGCGCCGACACCGTCACCACCGGATTGGTCAGGGCATAGAGCGGCGACACAGTCGTCGGCAGCATCAGCACGGCGAGCAGCGCCAGCCCCTGGTAACAGCGGCGCAGCCGCGGCGCCCGGCTCCGCAGGTCGAGGATATGGACCCACATCATCAGCGCCGCGGCGAAGCCCAGGAAGCCGCTGCTGCCCACCATCATGTTGATGAACCAGCCCGGCATGTCCGGCAGCAGGGTGGCGGCGGTGCCGTTGGCGAACAGGTAATAGAAGAAGACGGTGGCGACATAGCCGGTGTAGGCCAGCAGCGCCCCGTCGCGCAGAAGCAGCCCCAACGCGACGTATCCCAGCGTCAGGATGCCCAGCACGCCGAGGAACAGGCCCTGGAACAGCAGGTCGGGCGTCTGGTGGCCGACATAGGCCGCCGGCGTCCACATCCGGGCGGACAGGCGGATGGCGCTGATCGAATCGACTCGCAGATAGAGCGAGACCGGCCGCCCTTCCGGCAGGGTCAGTGGCAGGGCGTGCAGCCGCGTCTTCATCGGCCGCTGGCTGAAGGGCACGAAATCCCCCAGACGGACCAGCCGGTAGGCGTCCGGATTTTGCGGCCGTCCGTCCGCCGCCATCGATGCCGCCGCCATCGATTTCGGAACGAACAGGTCGAGATGGTCGATGTAGGCCTCGCCCATCTCCAGGATCCAGTCCGCGGGAGCGCCCGGCGCGCGCAGCAAATCAAACCGGTACCAATGGATGTCGCGGGTCTGGCCGGCGCCGCGGAAATCGCTGCGCGGCTCCATGCCTCCGGCGGCGTCGGCCTTCAGGATGTCGGCGAAGTCCAGCTTGCGCTCAGGATCGACCAGCCGGGCGAAATGGCCGGCCAGCGTGGCGCCGGCGGTGGACGATTCCAGCCGCAGCGGCTCCACTGGCGCCGCCGCTGATGCTGCGCCCGATGCGCAGAGCCAAAGCAGGGCCGCGCCAAGAAGCAGACGCAAAAAACCGGGTAGAAGACAGGACGGCCCGCGTCCCGCCAGGGTGCGACTGCGGATGGCCGGCAGGCTGCCGCGCCGGCTTTCCATCCACCGGCCGCTCACGCCGCCGTTCATCGCATCCTTGGTCATCGTACAGCTTCGATAAAGCTAAAGTTTTAGGAAAAGATTAAGCACATATGCATTCCATCCCCGCCTTTGCCCGACCCTTGTCAGATGCGCGAGGGCGACAACTTGAACTCCACCAGGGCGTCTGTCGAGGCGAGCGCCGCGACCAGTATCATCGGGTCGAGGTCGCCCTTGCCCTGCAGAACCAGCTGGCATTCGAACTGGCCGCTGCCATTGGCGAGGTGGAAGGCCCAGTCGACCACTTCGAACCCATGGCGGGCCACCTGTGCCCGCAACTCGTCCGGCGGCGGCGCCTTGTCGCGGGGAAAGACCAGCGTCAGATGGACCACCGAGCGGTGCGGCAGCAGCCGCTCGATCGGCCGCAGCAGGCTCATCACCAGGATGGTCAGCAGCGCGGCGGCGATGGCGACGGCGTAGAAGCCAAGCCCGATGATGATGCCGATGGCTGAGGTCGCCCAGATCGACGCTGCGGTGGACAGGCCGCGAATCGACAGCCCCTCGCGCATGATCACGCCTGCGCCGAGGAATCCGATGCCGGTGACGATGCCCTGGATCACCCGCGTCGGGTCGCCGGCCCCGGCAACACTCTGCGGCCCGCCCTGAAACCCCATGCCCCCGTACCACATGGCGGGATAGGCGTTGACCACCGTCAGCGCGGCCGACGCCAGGCAGACCAGCCCATAGGTCCGCATTCCCGCCGCCCGCCCGTGATAGCTGCGCTCGTACCCCAGCAGCAGCCCGACCGCCAACGCTCCCAACAGATGCAGAAGAATCAGCCCGTTGGTCACCAGTTCGGCCGGCGACCAGTAGGAGCGCAGCAAATCCATGGCCATCCCATCCCGAACCAACGCCTCAGGCCTTTCCACAAGGCCCGGCTCCAGTCTAGCGCGGTCCGGGCCGGAACGCCTGCGCGGCGCGACTGGCGGGTCCGCCGCGCCATTCCGTCACAGGCGTGAACAGCCCCGCTTGACCTGTGTCAATTCCAGACCGCTCCAAAGTATCGATACTAAGGGCCGAAAACCGGTACCTAAGGACCATACCTTGGTATCGGTCGATCCGTTCCCGCACCGACCGAGAGTGCAGCCATGAGGCCCACCAGTTCCCCCGTCCTGTCCCATCCGTCCGATCGGATCGCGACCGAATCCGATCCGGCTCCGACCCGCCGGGCCGAGGGACTGATGTTCCTGTGGCTCGCCTTCCTGGTCTGGCCGCTGATCGCCATCGGCTCCGTGTCGGCCTACGGCTTCTCGATCTGGATGTACCAGCTCCTCACCCACTGAGTCTTCCGACATGCCCCGCGCCCCCGAAGTCCACATCTCCAGCCTCGTCATCCAGCACAGCCCCGACCGCACCGAGGCGGTGCGCGAGGCGGCGAACGCCGTCGCCGGGCTGGAGTGGTGCGCATCGGAGAACGGCAAGGCCGTCGTGACGCTGGTCACCGCCAGCGCCGCCGAGGTGGTGGACCGCATCGCCCAGCTGAACGCCGTGCCCGGCGTGCACACCACGACCATGGTCTACCACCACTACGAACCCGCGGACGCGATCGACGCAGCCTGACGGCACAGCCGTCCAGGCGCGCCGCATCCGCCCATTCCGAACGAAATTCCTCCAAGACTGGAGTCCATCGCATGTTCCTGTCCCGCCGCGATTACCTGAAGGCGCAAGCCGCCGCTGCCGCCGCCGCGGCGGCCGGAATCTCGTTGCCCGCATCGGCCGCCAACATCCTCACCGGCGAGGGCGCCAAGCTGAACTGGTCCAAGGCCCCCTGCCGGTTCTGCGGCACCGGCTGCGGCGTGATGGTCGGCGTCAAGGACGGCCGCGTGGTCGCCACCCACGGCGACGTGAAGGCCGAGGTGAACCGCGGCCTGAACTGTGTGAAGGGCTATTTCTTGTCCAAGATCATGTACGGCGAGGACCGGCTGAACCAGCCGCTGCTGCGCATGAAGGACGGCAAGTACGACAAGGACGGCGAGTTCCAGCCGATCGGCTGGGACGCCGCCTTCGACATCATGGCGCAGAAGTGGAAGGAGACCCTGAAGAAGAAGGGTCCGACCGCCGTCGGCATGTTCGGCTCCGGCCAGTGGACCATCTACGAGGGCTATGCCGCCTCCAAGCTGATGAAGGCCGGCCTGCGCTCCAACAACCTGGACCCGAACGCCCGCCACTGCATGGCGTCGGCGGTGGCCGGCTTCATGCGGACCTTCGGCATGGACGAGCCGATGGGCTGCTACGACGACATGGAGCAGGCCGACGCCTTCGTGCTGTGGGGCTCCAACATGGCGGAGATGCACCCCATCCTGTGGACGCGCGTCACCGACCGCCGTCTCAGCCATCCTGACTGCAAGGTCGCCGTCCTGTCGACCTTCGAGCACCGCAGCTTCGACCTCGCCGACATCGGCCTGGTCTTCACCCCCGGTTCCGACCTGGCGATCCTGAACTACATCGCCAACCACATCATCAAGACCGGCCGGGTGAACAAGGAGTTCATCGAGAAGCACTGCAACTTCAAGCGCGGCCGCGACGACATCGGCTATGGCCTGCGTCCGGAACATGCGCTGGAGCAGAAGGCGAAGAACGCTGCCAAGGCCAACGACTCCGACCCGATCAGCTTCGACGAGTTCGCCAAGTTCGTCGAGCCCTACACGCTGGACAAGGCGCATGAGCTGTCGGGCGTGCCGAAGAACCGGCTGGAGGCGCTGGCCGAGCTGTATGCCGACCCGAAGGTGAAGGTCGTGTCCTTCTGGACCATGGGCTTCAACCAGCATGTCCGCGGCGTCTGGGCCAACAACCTCGTCTACAACATCCACCTGCTGACCGGCAAAATCTCCCAGCCCGGCAACGGTCCCTTCTCGCTGACCGGCCAACCGTCCGCCTGCGGTACCGCGCGCGAGGTCGGCACCTTCGCCCACCGGCTGCCCGCCGACATGGTGGTGACCAACCCCGAGCACCGCAAACACGCCGAGGAGATCTGGAAGCTGCCGGAGGGGACCATCCCCGACAAGATCGGCTACCACGCCGTTCTGCAGGACCGCATGCTCAAGGACGGCAAGCTCAACGCCTACTGGGTCATGTGCAACAACAACATGCAGACGGCCCCGAACACGGCGAAGGAGACCTTCCCCGGCTACCGCAACCCGGAGAACTTCGTCGTCGTTTCCGATCCCTACCCCACCGTGACGGCGTTGGCCGCCGACCTGATCCTGCCCACCGCCATGTGGGTGGAGAAGGAGGGCGGCTACGGCAACGCCGAACGCCGCACCCAGCTGTGGCGCCAGCTGGTCGACGCGCCGGACGGTGCCAAGTCCGACCTGTGGCAGATCATGGAGTTCTCCAAGCGCTTCCGCATCGAGGAGGTGTGGCCGGAAGAACTCCTGAACAAGAAGCCGGAATACCGCGGCAAGAGCCTCTACGACGTGCTGTTCCGCAACGGTCAGGTCGACCGCTTCCCGCTGTCCGACCTCGACCCGAACTACAACAACCAGGAGGCCAAGGACGCCGGCTTCTACGTCCAGAAGGGCCTGTTCGAGGAATATGCCGCCTTCGGCCGCGGCCACGGCCACGATCTGGCGCCCTTCGACCTCTACCACCAGGAGCGCGGCCTGCGCTGGCCGGTGGTGGACGGCAAGGAGACCAAGTGGCGCTACCGCGAGGGCTCCGACCCCTACGTGAAGGCCGGCGAGGGCATGCGCTTCTACGGCAACAAGGACGGCAAGGCCAATGTCTTCGCCCTGCCCTACGAGCCGCCGGCCGAAGCGCCCGACGCCGACTACCCGTTCTGGCTGTCGACCGGCCGCGTGATCGAGCATTGGCACAGCGGATCGATGACGCTCCGCGTGCCGGAGCTGCGCAAGTCCTTCCCCAACGCCGTGGTGTTCATGCACCCCGACGACGCCAAGGACCTGAACGTCCGGCGCGGACAGGAGGTGCGCATCACCTCGCGGCGCGGCGAGGTTAGGGTCCGGGTCGAGACGCGCGGACGCAACAAGCCGCCGCGCGGCCTCGTCTTCGTCCCCTTCTTCGACCACACGGTCCTCATCAACAAGGTGACGCTCGACGCCACCGATCCCATCAGCAAACAGACCGACTACAAGAAATGCGCGGTCAAGATCACGCCAGTCGTGAACGCCTGAGGAGTGCCGGCATCATGAAGACCCGTTTCCTGATCGCCGCGCTGGCCCTTCTGGCCGGCGTCCCGGCCCTGACCATCGGCGTCACCTCCGGTGTTGTCGCCGCCGACAAGCCGGTTGCCGCAACCGGCGGCACCGGCACCGTGGGGGGGATCGTCGTCCCCTCCACCAACCATCCGATCACGCTGGATGTCCCGGCCGAGGCGACCCACCGCGAGATCACCGACGACCAGAAGCGCGTGCGCAACTACGCCGACCAGCCGCCGCTGATCCCGCATGCCATCCGCGACTACCAGATCGACCTGAACATCAACAAGTGCCTGACCTGCCACGACCGCCGCAACACGGCCGGCTCGCAGGCGCCGATGCTGTCGGTCACCCATTTCCAGGACCGTGACGGCCAGACGCTGGGCACGGTGGCGGCGCGCCGCTACTTCTGCACCCAGTGCCACGTCCAGCAGACGGACGCGCAGCCCATCGTTCCCAACAGCTTCCGCGACTTCGACTCGGTCCTGGGCCATGCCCAAGGCGGCAAGAAATGACGATCCGATCCGCCTTTACGTGCCTGTGGCGGCTGTTCGCCCGCCCCAGCGTCCACTTCAGCCTGGGCTTCCTGACGCTGGGCGGCTTCATCGCCGGCGTCCTCTTCTGGGGCGGCTTCAACACCGCGCTGGAGGCGACCAACAAGGAAGCCTTCTGCATCAGCTGCCACGAGATGCGCGACAATCCCTATGAGGAGCTGAAGCAGACCATCCACTTCACCAACCGGTCGGGCGTGCGCGCCAGCTGCCCCGACTGCCACGTCCCGCATGAATGGACCGACAAGATCGCCCGCAAGATGCAGGCATCCAAGGAGGTCTGGGGCAAGATCTTCGGCACCATCGACACCCGCGAGAAGTTCCAGGAGAAGCGCCGCGAACTGGCCGAGCACGAATGGGCGCGGCTGAAGTCCAACAACTCGCTGGAATGCCGCAACTGCCACAGCGCCGATTCGATGGACATCACCAAGCAGAACCCGCGCGCGGCGAACATGCACGAGACCTACCTGTTCACCGGCCAGAACACCTGCATCGACTGCCACAAGGGCATCGCCCACCGCCTGCCCGACATGCACGGCGTGGAGCCCGGCTGGACCATGAAGACCAGCCAGAAGTGAGGCCCTAGTTGCTGCAACAGCCCCGTCTCCGGAAGGAGCGGGGCTGTTTGCGTTTCACGGGAAACCTTTCAGGCTATCGAACCGCCCACCGCACCGCCGGCCTCCTGTCGACACCAACGGCGTCATCGATAGGAAATGACGACTCCATTCATGGAGTTTTCTCTCTGAACGATGTTTCCCTCGCCGAAGGCAGCGGCGGCATTGGCGGCAGTGATTTCAACGGTTGCCGCATCGATCCATCTGACATGGAAGTCATGCTGTCCTCGCACATACAGGAACTGCTTGCTGCCATCCGGATCGAACTTCCGATTTGCCGGGGCAAAGGTTGCCCGGGTGTTGAAGCCTGTTGTTGCACCACAATCGACTGAATAGATGACCACTGACACCTTTCCATCTGGCGATGGTCGCCCCCCAAGATTATCAACTCGGCACATATCGAAGAAAAAAGCGATATAGATGAAAAATATTGTGTATATCAATATCGGCATACCTAGCAACGCGCCAACCACAACCAATATTGATCTCTTTATTTGCAATTTTTTAATCATACTCTTCTATTTACACTCTGCGTTGTGTTTTTACCCAAATAGTTAGCTCAGAATCAGAGAAATTTTGTCAGCATTTTTGCAAGAATATATCCCTTTTACTTTCCAGCATGGCATGCACCTATCGACACAGATAGTGTCACCGATAGGAAATGGCGACTCCATCCATGGCGCTTTCTCTCTGAACGATGTTTCCCTCGCCGAAGGCAGCGGCGGCATCGGAGGCGGTGATTTCAACGGTTGCCGCATCGATCCATCTGACATGGAAGTCGTGCTCACCCCGTACATGAAGGAATTGCTTGCCAATCTTCGGATCAAAGTCCCTGTTTGCTGGAGCCAAGCTTGCCCGTCTGTTAAACTTGGTTGCCGCACCACAGTCGATTGAATAGATGACTACAGACATTTTCCCGTTTGGCGAGGGTGTTTTGCTAAACTCCTCAACCTCGCATAAATTAAAAAAATATTCGACATACACATACCCCGCCACGAAAACAATAATCGGAGCCGATATCAGTAATATCAATAGAGCACATATCCAACGCCATATTTTACCAATTCTGCTGAACATCACTTTCCCCATCGATATTTTATTAGATAATATTCATAACCCCTCGCCACATCATTATAATCGACAGGATCATCTCCAAATGGTGCGCGCCCTCCGATCCCAAGATAGGCTTCAAATTTACTGGGCGCCAGCCCCCATGATGGATCACTATTTCCGTTTTTCACTTGATACCAGCCAGCCATTCTTTGAAGAGTATCCAGTGAATACCCCATCGCGGCGCCGACGGCGCCATAATGGAAATTTCCAAATTCCTCATATTCTCTCGATATCCTCTTATAATCCCATGGACCATAATTCCTTACTTGGTCGTAAAACCACAAATCACCCACGACAGTATGCGCCCAATGATTCTCCGCCTCCCTTATGTTCTTATCGATATCCACACCCGGCGGAGCTTTCGGCACGCCATTTCCCGGACTGTAACCATGAGATTGAGCGTGACCGCTGCCGGACGGCCAACCGCGCTCATGTTCTGAAACGAGCACATCCTCACCGCTTACAGTTCGGACGTATTCGTTGACATGAACTGTAACGCCATGCTCCGCCCTATCGTTCGGACGTCCGGCAAAGTCATGGCGGGAATTATCAGGATATAGCGCGTCAAACCCGCGCGTCACCTTCGCAATCCATCGCTCACGCTCCGGATCCGCAGCATTCCAATAACGCGGATCCCGCATCATCGCGTGCAGAGCATCCAATGCCGATGCCTTTGTCCGTTGACCGGACATAACGCCCGCCCCCATCACAACACACCTGGAATAGGATTATTTACACAACACCTCTTTGTCCAGACATAAATTCAAATCTCAACATCTGAAGAACTGCCCGTTCTCCTGATCAGAATTAGGATTTCCCTCCGCCTACCCCAGCATCGCCACCGCCCACAGCGCCAGCAGCGTCACCAGCACCGCCTCGCCCAGTCCGATCAGCCCGCGCAAACCCAGCGCCACCCACCAGCTCGCCCAATCGCGGCGGTGGCGGACCTCCTTCAGCAGTCGCTCCTGGATGCCGGCGACGGTGCGCCGGGCCGACAGGCTGGCGATGCCGCCGACCAGCGCCACCACGCCGGTGCCCAGCACGAAGTACAGCGCCCCCTTCCAGCCGGCGAAATGGTCGGGGTCGTTCAGGTAATGCCCGGCGCCGACGACGATCCACACCGCCGCCGGCCAGACGCCGACGATTTCCGGCCCCGGCCCATTCTGCGGTGCTCCGTCCTTCTGCCCGTCGCTCATCGCAGCCTCCCTCAGCCGCCCGGCACATGGCGGTAGGCCAGCACCCGCGTCGCCGGACCGCCCTCCACATCGGCGAGCGGCAGCAGCAGCTCGACGAACTTCGCCCCCGGCAGCATCGGGTCGTCGCGCACCAGCAGGCAGCGCGGCTCGCCGCTCTCCAGGCAAAGGCGCAGGTCGGACAGCCAGCGCCGCGCCGCCTGTTCGGGATGGCACTCCGTCACCCGCCGCGTCGTCGGCCGCCCGTCCAGCCGGCGTTGCAGGGCGCGGCCGCAGGATTTGTAGACGAAGTCGCTGCCGTCGGCGGTCGGCTCCATCAGGGCGATGCGCGGCACGCTCTCGCGCACCTGGGCGGTGTCGATCTCGACCGCCAGCGGCATGCGGCGCTTGCGCTTCAGCCGGAGCCAATGGGTGTAGAGCACGCGGACCTGCGGCGACTGCTCCACGTCGATCAGGTCGGCGCGGCAGGGCGGCGGCGGCACGTCGAGCACCGGCGTGGCGACCGGCGCGTCGGCGAAGGCGGCGGCGGCCGGCACCGGCTGGGACACCGGCGGCATCGGCCGCGAGGCCGCGGCGGTGACCGGCGCATGCGCCTGGCCGGCCGCCGTGTGCCCGATCCGCCCGCCATGCTTCTTCAGCATCGGCAGCGGCGCCCAGGCGCTGCAGGTGTGATAGCCCTTGGTGATGCGGCGGTAGTCCTGGCTGCTGGCGGTGCGGCATTCGCCCTCCACCCCGTGGCGGGCGACGTAGACCAGCGTGTTGTCCTCCGACAGCGCGCGTTCCCCGCCCCACGAGACGCAGGCGGCGCAGGCGCGGCTGTCCTTGGCGAATGCGTGGCTCATCGGGGCGTATCTCCAAAGGGTATGCGAGACGGGAGAAGGGGAATTGATGCGTCCCTTTCCCGCCCGGTTCAAGACCCGCATGGGGCGGCAGTGCCGTGCCCGAGATTCAGTCATGCGAGGGTGACATCCATGCCACCCCTTCCCCCCCGGCCCCGAACCCCCTATAAGGGGGCCTTGCACGACATGCCCATCCCCGCTCTCCGTCTCCGGTCCTCCGGCGCCGGGGGGTTTTCGGCTGACCACACTTCAGAGAAGCGGACCCATGCCCCAAACGCACCGACATCAAATCCATCTGCATCATCGGCGCGGGTCCGATCGTCATCGGACAGGCATGCGAGTTCGATTATTCCGGCGTCCAGGCCTGCAAGGCGCTGCGCGAGGAAGGCTACCGGGTCATCCTCGTCAACTCCAACCCGGCCACCATCATGACGACCCCGGTCTGGCCGACGCCACCTACATCGAGCCGATCACCCCGGCCGTCGTCGCCAAGATCCTGGAGAAGGAGCGTCCCGACGCCCTCTTGCCGACCATGGGCGGCCAGACCGCGCTGAACACGGCGATGGCGCTGTCCGACGACGGCACGCTGGAGCGGCTCGGCGTGGAGATGATCGGCGCCAAGCGCGACGTCATCGCCAAGGCCGAGGACCGCATCCTGTTCCGCGACGCCATGGACAAGCTGGGCCTCGAATCGCCCAAGTCGCGCATGGTCCGCACCCTGACCGAGGCGATGGACGCGCTGGAGTTCGTCGGGCTGCCGGCGATCATCCGTCCCAGCTTCACCCTGGCCGGCACCGGCGGCGGCATCGCCTACAACCGGGCGGAGTTCGAGGACATCGTGCGCGGCGGCCTGCGCGCCAGCCCGGTCGGCGAGGTGCTGATCGAGGAATCGGTGCTGGGCTGGAAAGAGTATGAGATGGAGGTCGTGCGCGACGGCGCCGACAACTGCATCATCGTCTGCGCCATCGAGAACATCGACCCGATGGGCGTCCACACCGGCGACTCGATCACGGTGGCGCCGTCGCTGACGCTGACCGACAAAGAATACCAGATCATGCGCGACGCCTCGATCGCCGTGCTGCGCGAGATCGGCGTGGACACCGGCGGCTCGAACGTGCAGTTCGCGGTCAACCCGGCCAACGGCCGCCTGATCGTCATCGAGATGAACCCGCGCGTGTCGCGCTCCTCGGCGCTGGCGTCGAAGGCCACCGGCTTCCCGATCGCCAAGATCGCCGCCAAGCTGGCCGTCGGCTACCGCCTGGACGAGCTGACCAACGACATCACCGGCACCACGCCCGCGAGCTTCGAGCCGACGATCGACTACGTCGTCACCAAGATGCCGCGCTTCACCTTCGAGAAGTTCAAGGGCTCGGAGCCGCTGCTGACCACCTCGATGAAGTCGGTGGGCGAGGCGATGTCGATCGGCCGCACCTTCCAGGAGTCGGTGCAGAAGGCGCTGCGCTCGATGGAGACCGGCCTGACCGGCTTCAACGAGGTGAAGATCGGCGGGGATGACAACCCGGACCGCACCGCCATCCGCGGCGCGCTCGCCACTCCCACGCCCGACCGCCTGCTGGTCATCGCCCAGGCCTTCCGCCACGGCTTCACCGTGGACGAGGTGCAGGCCGTCTCCAAGTACGACCCGTGGTTCCTGGAGCAGATCAAGGAGATCACCGACCGTGAGGCGGCGATCCGCGACGGCGGCCTGCCGACCGACAAGGCCGGCTGCTGAAGCTGAAGCAGATGGGCTTCTCCGACGCCCGTCTGGCCGAGCTGGCCAAGACCAGCGAGGCCGCGGTCGCCGCGGCCCGCCGCATGGCCGGCGTCACCCCGGTCTACAAGCGCATCGACACCTGCGCCGCCGAATTCGCGTCTGCCACCCCCTACATGTACTCGACCTACGAGACCGACGGGACCGGCGAGGCGGAGTGCGAGTCGGAGCCGACCGACAAGCGCAAGGTCGTCATCCTCGGCGGCGGCCCGAACCGCATCGGCCAGGGCATCGAGTTCGACTATTGCTGCGTCCATGCCGTCTACGCCCTGCAGGAGGCCGGCATCGAGACCATCATGGTCAACTGCAACCCGGAAACCGTCTCCACCGACTACGACACCGCCGACCGCCTGTATTTCGAGCCGCTGACGGCCGAGGACGTGGTGGAGCTGGTGCGGGTCGAGCAGCGCAAGGGCAATGTCCTGGGCTGCATCGTGCAGTTCGGCGGCCAGACCCCGCTGAAGCTCGCCGCCGCGCTGGAAGCCGCCGGCATTCCGATCCTGGGCACCTCGCCCGACGCCATCGATCTGGCCGAGGACCGCGAGCGCTTCCAGAAGCTGCTGCATGAGCTGAACCTGAAGCAGCCGGCCAACGGCCTCGCCCGCTCGCTGGAAGAGGCGGAGGCCGTCGCCAGCCGCATCGGCTTCCCGGTCGTCATCCGTCCGTCCTACGTGCTGGGCGGCCGGGCGATGGAGATCGTCCACGACATGGCCGGGCTCCAGCGCTACATGGGCACCGCGGTGCAGGTGTCGGGCAAGAACCCGGTGCTGATCGACAGCTACCTGCAGGACGCCATCGAGGTCGACGTCGACGTCGTCTGCGACGGCACCGACGTCTACGTCGCCGGCGTGATGGAGCACATCGAGGAGGCCGGCATCCATTCCGGCGACAGCGCCTGCGCCCTTCCGCCCTACACGCTGCCGGCCGACACCGTCGCCGAGATCAACCGCCAGTCGGACGCGCTCGCCCATGCGCTGAAGTGGTCGGGCTGATGAACGTGCAGTTCGCGGTCAAGGACGGCACCGTCTACATCCTGGAGGTCAACCCGCGCGCCAGCCGCACGGTGCCCTTCGTCGCCAAGGCCACCGGCACCGCCATCGCCAAGATCGCCGCCCGCGTCATGGCCGGCGAGAAGCTGTCCGCCTTCACCCTGAACGGCCCGACCCCCGCCGCACACCGCGGTCAAGGAAGCGGTCTTCCCCTTCGCCCGCTTCCCCGGCGTCGACATCGTGCTGGGGCCGGAGATGAAGTCGACGGGCGAGGTCATGGCCTCGACCACAACTTCGCGCTCGCCTTCGCCAAGGCGCAGCTCGGCGCCGGCGTCACCCTGCCGGTCAAGGGCAGCGTCTTCGTCTCGGTCAAGGACCGCGACAAGCCGGCGCTGGCGGTGATCTGCCAGAAGCTGCACGACATGGGCTTCCGCATCCTCGCCACGTCGGGCACCGCCAAGGTGCTGAGCGATGCCGGCGTCCCGGCGGAAACCATCAACAAGGTGGTCGAAGGCCAGCCGCACATCGTCGATGCCATGATCAACGGCGACGTGCATCTGGTCATCAACACCACGGAAGGCGCCCAGGCGCTGTCCGACAGCTTCAGCCTGCGCCGCACTGCGCTGACCTACAACATTCCGTATTACACCACCGTGGCGGGCGCACGCGCGGCGGTGGAAGCGATTGCCGCACTTCGGAACGGCAGCCTTGAAGTCGCCCCGTTGCAGTCGTACCTTAGCGGATCGTATTAAGGACGGACGACGGCGCGGCGGACCTCCTCCGCGCCGTCTTCGTCCTTGATGTCGCTTTGGACAGGTCGAACGACTGCAAGCGGTGATGGACCGAACATGGAAAAAGTTCCGATGACAGCGGCGGGCTTCAACCGCCTCCAGGAGGAATTGAAGCACCTTAAGATCACCGAACGCCCGGCGGTCATCAAAGCCATCGCGGAAGCCCGCGAACATGGCGACCTTTCGGAAAACGCCGAGTATCACGCGGCGCGCGAACGTCAGAGCTTCATCGAAGGCCGCGTGCTGGAGCTTGAGGACAAGATCAGCCGTGCCGAGGTCATCGACCCGGCCAAGCTGACGGGCAACACCGTGAAGTTCGGTGCGACCGTGACGCTCGCCGACCAGGATACGGACGAGGAGACGACCTACCAGATCGTCGGCCAGGACGAGAGCGACATCAAGAACCGCCTGCTGTCGATCCAGGCGCCGCTGGCCCGCGCCCTGATCAACAAGTCCGTCGGCGACAGCGTGGAGGTCTCCACCCCCGGCGGCTCCAAGCTGTACGAGATCGTTTCGGTCGAGTTCCGCTGATTTTTTACTCTCCCTCTCCCGCCCCGGGAGAGGGAAGGGGCCCATGCGCAGCATGGGAAGGGTGAGGGGTAGTCCAAGGAACCATATGCTTTTGGTTTCTTGGATCACCCCTCACCCTCCCCACCGCTTCGCGGCGGGTCCCCTCCCTCTCCCGGGGCGGGAGAGGGCGATCAAAGCCCCCCTCACCCCCGCAGCTTATCCCTGAAGAACTCCGTCACCCGCCGGATCGCATCCGAGCGGGCGTCTTCGTTCGTGCCGACATGGGCGGTTCCATCGGGTGCGGTGGCGAGGTCCTTGCGCTTGCGCACCGGGGCGTCGGGCGCGTCGAAGCCGTGGTAGGCGTCGGATAGACCACCAGTTCCATCCGCTCCTTCACGCCCCTCGCGCCCGGACAATTCGACGCAGTTCTGCGGCGGGGTCCAGTCGTCCTTGTCGCCGACCAGCAGCAGAAGCGGACCGTCGGGCTGCCAGTCCTCGTCGCTCAGCGGCGCCCGGCAACCGGGATAGAAGGCCACGGCGGCGCGGAAACCACCGGCTTCCGATCCCGCCGGCCCGTCTTCACCGGCGCCGTAGGCGGCCAGCACCGTGCCCGCCCCCTGCGACCAGCCGATCAGGCCGATGCGGTCATGGTCCACCTCCGGCCGCTTGCGCAGGAAGGCCAGCGCGCCCCAGGCGTCGCGCTTGCGCTCCACCGTGGCGCGGACGGTGCGGTCCTTCAGCGCTGTGGTGCAGACCTCGTCCACGTCGCGCGGGCCGAAACTGTCGACCATCAGCACCTCGTAGCCCTGGCGCTGCAGGTGGGTCGCCCACCAGACGTGGCGCGGCGACACCCGGCCGTTGCGGGCATAGAGGCCGCCGCAGCCGTGCAGCATGACCACCGCCGGATGCGGGCCGGTGCCCGAAGGACGCAGGAGCCGGCCGCTCAGCATCGTCGGCGCCCCGCCGGTCAGGTCGCCATCGGTGGACGGAAAGCGGACGATCTCCTCGGCGTGCACGCCGACCGCGGCCTGGACCGGCCCCGCAACGGTCAAACTCCCGGCGGCGAGCACCCCGATGCCGGCACACAGCGCCGCACCCAACACAGCCGCGCGACCGCGGGTGGAAGCCTTCATTCTCCTGCGTCCCCGACACCCTGCGCCGGCCACGGCGGCGGCGCTCGCGGTTGCAATATTAGACCCCGGCGCCGCGGAAGGCCATGCCCGCCCCTCAATTGTCTCCGGCGGCTGCCCTGCCCGATGGTGGACACTGCGTTGCGGTCCCGTTTGCGCTAGGCTGCGGCCCCATGACCGACGTCCCCGCCCCGCCCCCGCCCGCTTCCCCGCCCGCTCCGCCGCCGTCGGCCGCGATCCCTGCCTTCGGCGCCTTCTGCCTCTACTGGCTGCGGCTGGGGCTGACCAGCTTCGGCGGACCGGCCGGGCAGATCGCCATGATGCAGAGCGAGCTGGTCGACCGCCGCCGCTGGATCGACCAGACGCGATTCCTGCACGCGCTGAACTTCTGCATGCTGCTGCCGGGACCGGAGGCGCAGCAGCTCGCCACCTACATCGGCTGGCGGCTGCACGGGGTGCGCGGCGGGCTGGTGGCGGGCGGGCTGTTTCGTTCTGCCGGGCGCCCTTGTCCTGCTGGCCCTGTCCTGGATCGCCGCCGCCCATGGCGACACCGGGCTGGTCGGCGCGCTGTTCGACGGCATCAAGCCGGCGGTGGTGGCGATCATCGTCGCCGCGGTCTGGCGGATGGGCCGCCGCACGCTGAAGGGACCGGCAGCGGTGGCGATGGCCGGCGCTGCCTTCCTCGCCCTGTTCGCGCTGAACCTGCCCTTCCCGCTGGTCATCGGCGCCGCGGCGGTGGTCGGCGGCGTCGCGGCGCGGACCGGCCGCCACTGGTTCGCCCACCCGCATCCGGTGGCGGACGGCGATGCCATGGAAGACGCGGCGGAGCCGGCGCCCAAGCCCGGCCGGCTGCTGGTCCTGGCGACGCTGTTCGTCCTGCTGTGGGCGGTGCCGGTGGGGCGGTGCTGCTGGCCTTCGGAACCGATCCCTGGCGCGGCATCGCGGCGCTGTTCACCAAGGCGGCCTTCGTCACCTTCGGCGGCGCCTATGCCGTGCTGCCCTACATCGCCGGGCAGGCGGTGGAGTCCTATGGCTGGCTCGACCCGCGCGAGATGGTCGACGGGCTGGCCCTGGCCGAGACGACGCCGGGGCCGCTGATCCTGGTGACGCAGTATGTCGGCTTCTTCGCCGGCTGGAACCGGCCGGGCGCGCTGTCGCCGGAGGTGGCGGGAACGCTGGGGGCGGCGCTGACGACCTACGTCACCTTCCTGCCCTGCTTCCTGTTCATCTTCGCCGGAGCCCCCTATGTGGAGCGGCTGATCCACAACCGTCTGGCCGCGGGGGCGCTGGCCGCCATCGCCGCGGCGGTGGTGGGGGTGATCCTGAACCTGGGCGTCTATCTGGGGATGGCGGTGCTGCTGCCGGACGGGCAGCACGGCACGGGAAGCCTGATCTGGGCCTGGACGATCATGCTGGCCGCGCTCTACGCCCTGACCCGGCGCGGCGTGGCGATCCACTGGGTGGTCCTGGGGGGAGCCGCGGCGGGCCTGCTCCAGGCGCTCGCCGCATCTTCCCTGTAGAAGGCCTTGACGCCTTGCCCGTTCAGCGCCGGGTGGCGCGGGCGGGCGGCGTCTCGGCCTCGTCCTCGACGAAATCCTCGTCCTCGTCGTCCTCGGTCCCTTCCGGGATGTCGGGCGAATCGACGTCGATGGGAACGCCGGGGGTGTGCTTGCTGGTGCGGATCGACAAGGCCGACTTCACATGGGCGACGTTGGGCGCCGACGTCAGCTTGGTCGTCAGGAAGCGCTGGTAGTCGTCCCAGTCCTCCGCCACGATCTTCAGCACGAAGTCATATTCGCCGGCCAGCATGTTGCACTCACGCACGAGCGGCCAGCTGTTGACGAGCTCCTCGAATTTCTTTAGGTCCGCTTCGGCCTGGCTGCTGAGGCCGACCTGGGCGAACACCGTGACGCCGAACCCCAGTGCATCGGGGTTGACGTCGGCGTGATAGCCACGGATGAATCCCGCCTCCTCCAGCGCGCGGACGCGGCGCAGGCAGGGCGGAGCGGAGATGCCGGCACGTCGGGCAAGCTCCACGTTGGTCATCCGGCCGTCGTTCTGCAGATCGCGCAGAATCCGACGGTCAATTCGGTCGAGTTTGACCCGCCGCATGGTTTACTCGGTCGCTCCGGGGATGATTTGGAGAAAGGATATTACACGGGCATGGTGTCTACGCCAAGACCGAAACCCCCGCAAGGGCGAGCAACCCGGATAGCGGTCATTTCGCCGCAATCCCCTCCGCAGCCCAACGATCCGAGCTCTCATGCAATCCTTGACCTGCTGGGTCGTGTCGGACGGCAAGGCCGGCATGGAAAACCAGTGCATCGGGCTGGCCGAGGCGCTGGGCCTGACGCCGGTGATCAAGCGTGTCCGCCTGCGCACCCCCTGGCGCCAGCTGACCCCCTACTGGCGCATCGGCAACCGCTTCGCCGCCGGCCCCAAGGGCGATCCGGTGGAGCCGCCCTGGCCCGACCTCCTGATCGGCACCGGCCGGCAGTCCATCGCCGTCTCGCTGGCGGTGCGCCGCCAGTCGCGCGGGCGGACCTTCACCGTCCAGATCCAGGATCCGGTGATGAACCCGCGGCATTTCGATCTGGTCGTCGTGCCGCGCCACGACAAGCTGCGCGCCGACAACGTGCTGGTGACGCGCGGCGCGCTGCACCGGGTGACGCCCGCCATCCTGGCCGGCGCGGCCGAACGCTTCGCCCCGCGTCTGGCCCATCTGCCGCATCCGCGCATCGCCGTGCTGATCGGCGGCGACAACGGCGTCTACCGCCTGACGCCCACCATCATGGGCGACGTGGCCGAGCGGCTGGCCAACCTGACGCGCACCCACGGCGCCGGGCTGATGGTCACCCCGTCGCGCCGCACCGGCGCCGACAACGAGGCGATCCTGCGCGCCCGCCTGTCCGGCCTGCCGGCGGAGGTGTGGGACGGCACCGGCGAGAATCCCTATTTCGCCTATCTCGGCCTCGCCGACGCGGTGGTGGTGACCTGCGACAGCGTGTCGATGACGTCGGAGGCCTGTTCGACCGGCAAGCCGGTCTATGTGATCGAGCTGGATGGCGGGTCGCCCAAGTTCCGTGCCTTCCATGACGGCCTGTACCAGGACGGCATCACCCGGCCCTTCGACGGCTCGCTCGACCATTGGACCTATCAGCCGATGGACGAGACGCGGATCGTCGCCGAGGAGGTGATGCGCCGCCTGCCCGCGCACAGGAAGCGGCACGGTCTGGCGTAACGGGCCGGCGGAGTGCGGCGGCAAGATGGGGCGGCGCGACCAATGCGCGCACCCCTTCGGCGCGATCCTTTGCCTGCGGAGTTCGGGGACGGACCATGCCATAAGCGCTGGCAAACCGACCGCCCTCCGTCAGGCCGGTCGGGGGCCGTCCTTCCTTCCGGATCAATCGCCGCCATGACTACCGCCATGACCGCCGCCGACACGCTCGCCACGACCACCACCGCCGACACCGTTTCGGCCTCCTTCCTGCGCTGCCTGGAGCGCAGCCGGCTGTCCGAGACGCCGTACAAGCATTGGCTGCTGTCCGAAGCCCTGCCGGAGGACGCCGCCGACGCCATCGCCGACCTGCCCTGGGGGCCGCCGCGGGTATCCGACACCTACGGCAAGCGCGAGACCAACAACGCGTCGCGCACCTATTTCGGGGAAGAGAACCGGGCGAAATACGCGGTGTGCGAGACGGTCGCCCAGGCTTTCCAGGGCCGTCCGGTGGTGGAGGCGATCCAGCGCACCTGCAACGTCGACCTGTCCGGCACCAGCCTGCGCATCGAATATTGCCAGGACACCGACGGCTTCTGGCTGGAGCCGCACACCGACATCGGCGTCAAGAAGTTCACGATGCTGATCTATCTCTCGAAGGGTCCGAACTGCTCGCACTGGGGCACCGACGTGCTGGACGAGACGCGGACGGTGGTCGCCCGCGCGCCCTACGCCTTCAATGAAGGCCTGATCTTCATCCCCGCAAGCAATACCTGGCATGGGTTCGAGAAACGTCCGATCGACGGCGTGCGCAAGTCGATCATCGTCAACTATGTCGGCCCCGAATGGCGGGCGCGGCAGGAACTCTGCTTCCCTGACAAACCTATTGCATAAAACTTCCGTCGTGTTTAAGTGACGCCGGTTTTTGGGGGGCAATGCCACCATCGGCACGCTCGTTGGGAGTTCTCTACCCATGTCCATGCTCGATCTGGACAAGTTCCGCGCCACCCCTCTGCAGCATGACCCCTACGACTTCCTGTGCGTTCCCGGCTTCGTGAAGCGGGAATTTCTCGAGGATCTGCACCGCGACTATCCCAAGGTCGACAAGCCCGGCTCCATCCCGCTGGGCGTCTTCCCCCAGGGGCCGAGCTTCGACCGGCTGATCGCCGAACTGAAGGGGCCGGAGGTCTGCAAAGCGTTTTCCGACAAGTTCGGGCTCGACCTGTCGGACTATCCGACGATGTTCACGGCGCGCGGCATGTGCCGGCCGACCGACGGCAAGATCCACCCGGATTCGGCCAGCAAGGTCGTCACGGTGCTGATCTACATGAACCCGCCCTGGGAGGCCACCGGCGGGCGCCTGCGCATCCTGCGCTCCGAAAACCTGGAGGATTACGCCGCCGAGGTCCCGCCGGAGGAAGGCACCCTGATGTGCTTCCGCCGCAGCGACACCTCCTGGCACGGCCATTATCCCTTCGAAGGCCAGCGCCGCGCGATCCAGATGAACTGGGTCAAGGGTAGCGTCTACATCTGGCACGAACAGTGGCGCCACCGCATCGGCGCCTGGGCCAAGGGCGTCTTCGGCGGACAGGCGAAGGGGTATTGAGGGGGGCTGTTTCTGACTGTTGAGCGCCCGCTGAATGCCCCCACCCCAACCCTCCCCCGCTCTCAGCGGACCTACGGTCCGCCTGCCGCGTCAGCACAAAGCAAAGCTTTGTGCGAAAGCTGGGCGGGGGAGGGGGTAGGTGCTTAACCGGCGGAGCGGCGGCAGTCCCTCCCCCGCCCGGCGGGGGAGGTTAGGTGGGGGTCTAACGCCCCCTAGAATCCACCCTCACCCCACCACCATCGCCGCCAGCGTCTCCAGCCTGTCCGCCTCCTGCGCCGGCTTGTCCCAGCGGATGCGGTGGACGCGCGGGAAGCGCATCGCCAGCCCGCTCTTGTGCCGGTTGGACGGATGCACGCTGTCGAAGGCGACCTCCAGCACCAGCCCGGCCTCCACCTCGCGCACCGGGCCGTAGCGGCGGGTGGTGTGGTTGCGCACCCAGCGGTCCAGTTCGATCAGCTCGGCATCGGTGAAGCCGGAATAGGCCTTGCCGACCGGCACCAGCTCCTCGCCGCGCCAGACGCCGAAGGTGTAGTCGGAATAATAGCTCGACCGCTTCCCATGGCCGCGCTGGGCGTACATCATCACGGTGTCGAGCGTCAGCGCCCCGCGCTTCCACTTGAACCACGGCCCCTTCGGCCGCCCGGCCAGATAGGCGCTGTCGCGCCGCTTCAGCATCAGCCCCTCGATGCCGTTCTCCCGCGCGCCCTCGCGCATCGCCACCAGCTCGTCCCAGCCGCCGAACGGCACCAGCGGCGACAGATCCATCCGCCGCGGCTGCACCGCCCCGAACCAGCGCTCCAGCCGGGCGCGGCGTTCGACGAAGGACAGGCCGCGCAAATCCTCCCCGCCGTCGAACAGGATGTCGTAGAGCCGCACCCAGGCCGGCCCGTCGCGCAGCATCTGCGCCGTCACCGTCTTGCGGTTGAGGCGCTGCTGCAGATCGTTGAAGGGCGCCACCACCCCGTCGCGCGCCACCAGCAGCTCGCCGTCCAGCACCGCGTCGAAGCTCAAGTGATCGACGATGTCGGGAAAGGCGCCGGACACGTCGTCGCCGGTGCGGCTGTAGAGCCGCCGCTCTCCGCCGCGCGCCACCAGCTGCACGCGGATGCCGTCCCATTTCCATTCGGCGGCATAGGCGGCGGGGTCGAGCGCGGCGCGGTCCTCCTCCTCCAGCGGGTGGGACAGCATCATCGGCCGGAACCCGGCGCCGGACCCGCTGGCCGGCTGCTCCGCCCGCCCCTCCAGCCAGGCGAACAGCTCCGTATAGGGTGCGGTCAGCCCGTGCCAGACCTCCTCCACGTCATCCACGCTCACCTCCGGCCGGGCCGCCTTGCCCCATTCCGCCAGTGCCGTCTTGGCGAGCCGCGCCGACACTCCGATGCGCAGCGCCCCGGTGATCAGCTTCAGCAGGGCAAAACGCCCCGACGAGTCGAGCGTGTCGAGCCAGCCCTCCACCAGCCCCATCACCTGCCCGCGCTTGGCGGCCTGCAATCCCTCAACCACCTCGTCCAGGCTGGGCGGCAGGCTGTTGGCGCGTTCGGCCCAAATGGCGGGCCGCTCCGGCCAGATCAGCGCCACCGTCTCCGCCAGATCGCCGACATAGTCGTAGGACAGCGCCAGCAGCTCCGGATCGACCCGCGTCGCCGCCAGTTCGCGGATTGCCGCCGGCTTGGCCTCGCGGAAGCTCAGGGCCCCGGTCAGCGCCGCCAGCGCCCAGCCGCGCTCGGGGTCGGGCGCAGTGGCGAAATGCTCGACCAGCAGGCGGATCTTGCCGTTGCGCGACGGCATGAAGACCAGCGCGTCGATCAGCGCGGCAAAGCGGTTCACGGCGCCTCTCCTTCCCCGGCCTTCTCCGAAATCCCTTCCGAATCCTCATCCTCGAAGCCGATCAGGGCCAGCGCGCGGGCGCGGATGCCGCGGCTGGTGGCGTAATGGACCAGCGCCTCCTCGCGGCCATGGGTCACCCAGACTTCCGGCGCGCCGACATCCTCCAGCGTCCGGCACAGCTCGTCCCAGTCGGCATGGTCGGAGATGACCAGCGGCAACTCCACCCCGCGCTGGCGGGCGCGCTGGCGCACCCGCATCCATCCCGACGCCACCGCCACCACCGGATCGGCCAGCCGCCGCGCCCAGCGGTCGGCCACCGCTGCCGGCGGGGCCAGCACCAGGGCGCCCTTCAAGTCCTCCTTCGCCGCCACCGTGGCCGGCCGCAGCTCCCCCAACTCCACTCCCCATTCGCCATAGAGCCGGCACAGCGGCTCCAGCGCGCCATGCAGCCAGATGGGCCGGTCATACCCCGCCGCCCGCAGCAGCGTGATCAGCCGCTGGCATTTGCCCAGCGCATAGACGCCGACGACATGGCTGCGCTCGGGGAACAGCGCCATCGAATGCAGCAGCTTCCCCACCTCGCCCAGATCCGGCGGGTGGCGGAACACCGGCAGGCCGAAGGTCGCCTCGGTGACGAAGACGTCGCATGGCACCGGCTCGAACGGGGCGCAGGTGCGGTCGAGGCGGCGCTTGTAGTCGCCCGACACGACGACCCGCGACCCGGCATGCTCCAGCACCACCTGGGCGCTGCCCAGCACATGGCCGGCCGGCACCAGCCGCACCCTGACGTCGCCGATGGTCAACTCCTCGCCATACTCCAGCGCTTGCAGGCTTCCCCCCACGCCTGCGCCCATCCGCTGGCGCATGATGGCGAGCGTGCCCGGAGTCGCCAGCACATGGCGGTTGCCCGGCCTCGCATGGTCGGAATGGCCGTGGGTGACGACCGCGCGCTCCACCGGACGCACCGGGTCGATGTAGAAGCCTCCCGGCTCGACATAGAGCCCCTCGGGAAGGACCTTGATCCACCTGTCGGGGTGCGGACGATCTGGATTGGACCCAGCCTGATTGGATTGGTGTGCAGCGGACATGCGTCCTAATATAGGGCGCTCCAACCGGCCCCCAACAGCGGAGACACAGCGCATGCACCCGATCCTGCTGCCCACCCCCGAGGTCGCCGACGCGCTTGCCGGAAAGCGCCCGGTGGTGGCGCTGGAATCGACGGTGATCTCCCACGGCATGCCCTACCCCCGCAACCTGGAGACCGCCCGCGCGCTGGAGGCGGAGGTGCGGGCCGCCGGGGCGATCCCCGCCACCATCGCGGTGATGGACGGGCGCATCCGAATCGGCCTGGACGACGAGGCGCTGGAGCGGCTGGCGACCGGCGGCCATGCCGTGCGCAAGCTGAGCCGGCGCGATCTGCCCGTCGCCATCGCGACCCGGGCGCTGGGGGCGACCACGGTGGCGGCGACGATGATCGGGGCGCGGTTGGCCGGCATATCCGTCTTCGCCACCGGCGGCATCGGCGGCGTCCACCGCGGGGCGGAGTCCAGCTTCGACATCTCCGCCGACCTCGACGAGCTGGCGCGCACGTCGGTCTGCGTGGTCTGCGCCGGAGCCAAGTCGATCCTCGACCTGCCCAAGACGCTGGAGGTGCTGGAGACCCGCGGAGTCCCGGTGCTGGGCTTCGGCACGCACGAATTCCCGGCCTTCTACAGCCGCCGCAGCGGCCTGCCCGTCGATCATCGCTGTGACAACGTGACCGCGGTGGCGGACATCCTGCGCGCGAAATGGCATCTTGGCCTGGACGGCGGCGTGCTGCTGGCGAACCCGATCCCGCCCGCCGACGAGCTGGACGCCGACGCCATGGAAGCCGCCGTCGCCCAGGCGCTGGCCGACGCGGAAGCCAAGGAAATCAAGGGAAAGGACATCACTCCCCATCTGCTGGCGGCGCTGGAGCGCATCACCGGCGGGCGCAGCCTGACCGCCAACGTCGCGCTGATCCGCAACAATGCGCGGGTCGCGGCCGGGGTCGCCGCCGCCCTCGCCACTCCCTAGAACCGAATGGATAGGCCATACCTCAGCGGAGGTAAGGCTTTAGCCGCGGTTCCGGCTTAAGACCCCGTTAACCGCCTGCGCGCAAATCTGTCGTCATCGAACGAGCGGAGGCTTTCATGCGCGCACCCAGCAGCACCTCGACCCTGGTTTCCCGGATGATCGCGATGGCCGGCCAAGGCGACGAGGCGCCGGGCGTCGCGGAGATGAAGGAGCCGGCCCACGTGAAGCGCATCGTCTGGGCCTCCCAGGCGGCGAAGCTCCGGGTCTCCCTCTCCTCCCGCACCATCCACGAGATCGAGAGCGCCGTCACCGCCGACCTGGACAGCATGGAGCTGCCGGAAGTGTTCTTCACCTCGGTCGAGGTGAACGGCCATGTGGTGACCTGCGATCTGGACGCCTCCGGCACCGCGTCCATCTTCGGGCTGATCGAAGCCCACGAGTACGACGATCTGGTCGAAGAGGCCGGCGACGACGCCCTGTTCGGCGTCGATTGGGACGGCGTCTACGTCACCCCGGCCCGCACCCGGCACTGATCCCGGACGATCCGGCCAGACAAGCCCCGCTTTCGGGAAAATCGCCCCGCAGTCCTCCTGCGGGGCGATTTCCGTTGGCGAACATCGGCCGGCAAGACGACGCTCAGCCTCCGGTCAAACCGGCTCCCGGCTGTTCTGCTGCCGGTTCGTCCCGGCGCAGGACATCCCGACCACCACGTCGTCGCGGGAGACGATGGGCAATGACGCCCGCCGCTCCTCCCAGGCGGCCAGGAAGCCGTCGATGCGGTCGGCCGGCAGCGGCCGGCTGACGAAATAGCCCTGGATCAGGTCGCAGCCCATCCGCGACAGCGCCTCCCACTGGGCCAGTTCCTCCACCCCCTCCGCCACCACGCTGCGGCTCAGGTCATGGGCGATGCGCGAGATGGACGACACCATGCTGCGCGCGTCGGAGCGGCGATGGACATCGTCGATGAAGGCCTTGTCGAGTTTCAGCGTGCTGATCGGCAAGGTCCGCAGATAGGTCAGCGACGAATAGCCGGTGCCGAAATCGTCCAGTGCGATGTGCACCCCGGCCTGCCGCAGCGCGTTCAGCTTGTCGATGGCGGCGTCCAGCGATCCGATCATCTGCGACTCGGTGATTTCCAGCTCCAGCCGGTTCGGCGGCAGTCCGGTGCGCTCCAGCACCTCCAGCACCCGCGGCACGAAGTCGTTCTGCGCAAGCTGCACCGCCGACATGTTGACGCTCATCGTGATGCTTCCGATGCCGCGGAGGGCCGGCCCCACCGCCTCGACGCAGGCGGTCTCCAGCACCCACAGGCCGAGCGGGACGATCAGGCCCGAATCCTCGCACACCGGAATGAAGCGGTCGGGGGAAACCGGCCCCAGCTCCGCATCGGTCCAGCGGATCAGCGCCTCGAAGCCGTGGATCCGGCCGTCGGCCGTCGCCACCTGCGGCTGGTACTGCAGGCTGAAGGACTGGCGGTCGAAGGCCAGCCGCGCCCGGCTGAGCAGCCGCACACGCTCCACCACCCGGCGGTTCATGTCGGGGGTGAAGGTGCAGATGCGCCCGCGCCCGCTGTCCTTGGCCCGGTACATGGCGGTGTCGGCGTTCTGCAGCAGATCGTCGAAGCAACGTCCGTCCCAGGGGTAGCGGGCGATCCCGACGCTGCAGGTGACGAAGAAATGCTGCCCTTCGACCAGGAAGGGGGCGGCCAGCGCCTGTTCCAGCCGCTGCGCCATGTCGGCCGGTTCGCCGGCCTCGCTGCCATGAACCACCACGACGAACTCGTCGCCGCCCAGCCTGGCGATGAACGGCCCCTCCCCCACTCCCCGGCGGACGCGCAGGCCGAGCGCCATCAACAGCTCGTCGCCCGCCTTGTGGCCGAAGCTGTCGTTGATGAACTTGAAATTGTCCATGTCGAGGAACAGCAGAGCCAGCGGCCGGGCGTGGCCGGAAGCCTTGTCGTCGGCGATCAGCCGGTCGACATGCTGTTCCAGCGTCAGCCTGTTCGGCAGGCCGGTCAGCGGATCGAAATGGGCCAGATGGTCCAGCCAGTCCTGCTGCCGCTTCTCCGCCGTGATGTCGGTGTAGGATCCGGCCATCATCACCGGCTTGCCCTGGTCGTCGAACAGAGCCTTGCCGGTGGCGTAGAGCCACAGGTAGCTGCCGTCGCGGTGGCGGACCCGGTATTCCGTCCGGTATTCCGGCAGCTCGCCGGACAGGTGGCGCCGCAGCGCCTCCTCCGCCTGGTCACGGTCTTCCACGTGGATGCGGTCGAACCAGGCCGCCAGCGAATCGATGCTGAGGGAGTCCACGCCCAGCAGTTCGACCACCCGGCCGGACAGAACGCGGCGGTCGGCCTCGATGTCCCAGGTCCAGATGATGTCGCGCGACGCCTCCGCCACCAGCCGCATCCGCCTTTCGCGTTCGCGCAGAGCCTCCTTGCTGGCGGTCAGTTCCTCCAGCCTCGCCTGCAGATCCCGGCGCGACTGGCTGAGCGCCAGATTGCTCTGCAGCAGGGCCGCCTCGGCCGCCCGGCGCTGGCGCAGCGCGAAGGACAGGACCAGCACCATGACCGTCAGCACCACGATGACGATGCCGACCGTCACCACCAGCCAGCGGTAGCTCTCCAGGAAGGAGAAGGGCTTGTTGACCAACCGGTCGAGCGGCCCCACCCGCGACAGATCGAGTCGATGGCGCTCCACCTGCCGGTAATCCATCGCCCGGACGACGGATTCCGGCCGCTCCGCCGGCAGGGAGGCGATGGATCTGCCGTTCACGATCGCCGCGGCCACCGCACCGACCGCGCGTCCGTGCTCCAGCGCGCTCAGCAGGCTGCCGCCGGCGATGCCGCGGCCCAGCAGATACTCCTGCAGGCCGTAGATCGGCGCGCTGCTCTTCTCGCTCATCAGTTCCAGGAACTGCTCGGGCGGCAGGACCAGACCGTCGCGGTCGGTCGCGTAGGTTCCCAGCAGCACGGCGCTGTCCGGCGGCAGGGTCGCCAGCCGCTCCTCCAGCCGGGCGAAGGGCAGGTCGGGCAGGATCTGCCGCTCCAGCCCGGCGGGAAGGCGGCCGGCGGCGGCAAGGGCATCGATCTCCAGGTCCAGTGCCGTTCCCGACTCCGTGTGGTCGCGCAGGATGAACAGGCGGCGCAGTCCGGGATTGGCCGCCATCGCCATGCGCAGCGTGCCTTCGACGTCCTTGGCTTCGGTCACCCCGATCACATTCGATTCGCCCTCCGTCAGCAGGCGGGCCGAGGCGCCGATCACGCCGCCATGCACCAGCGGCACCGGCCCATGAATCTCCCGCCGCAAATCGACCGCGAAGGCCAGCGCGGCGTCGTCGGTGGCGATGATGGCGTCGACTGTGCCTCTGGGGTGCCGATGGCCGATCAGCGCCCGCAACCGCTCAAGCCCGCTTGCATCCGGAAAGCGCTTCCAATCCAGGTGATAGGGGATCGTGATCGCGTTGGGCGCCGAGGCCGCCAGTTCCTTGGCGATGCCGGCAGCCTGATGGTCGGTCCATTCGTAGCCCTGGTGGTATGAATGCAGCACCAGCACGGTCCGGTTCGGCGCCGTCGCCCGCCCCGCCACCGGCAGGGACGAGGCGGCCATCCCCAGCAGCATCAGCAGCAGGGCGCAGCCGCGAATCCAGGTAACGGGCCAACCGGTCATGGGAACCCCTCGATCGACTCCCCGCAACGCGCTCCGTCGGCCGTGACGCCGCCGGATGGTGACGGTTCTTCGTTACCAAAGGATAGGCGCAGCCATCATCCGGGCACCACAGATCTTCGATAGAGCGAACCCGCATTGTAATGGTTAATTGCTATTTTTGATTGGACTCTTCTCAGACTCATCACGCACCAAGTGCGCACTGATATTTGTGATCTTTATGTTTCGCAATGATCATCATTCTGAACTCATGGAGAAAGACTCCTGCTCCGGTATCGGCGCACCGCTGCGGAACCGGAGTGGCGGAACGGGGGACGACCGCGGCTGTTCTTCCGGCCACACCCGTTCTTTCCCCATCCGGGAGACTCCGTCCGTGTCAGCCGCCACCGCCAAGCCCCAGCCCCAGGCGCCCCTGCCCTATACGCCGTCGGTCGAAAACCCCGGCCCCGATGAAGCCCGGCTTTTCGACGAGTTGGCGGAAACGATGCTGTCGATCAGCCGCAAGACCTACGAGGACGGCGGCCACGCCCTGCGCAGCGTCCACGCCAAGAGCCACGGGCTGCTGATCGGCCGGCTGGACGTGCTGGACGATCTGCCGGCGGAATTGGCCCAGGGCCTGTTCGCGCGGGCGGAGAGCTATCCGGCGATCCTGCGGCTGTCGACGACGCCGGGCGACATCCTGCCCGACAGCGTGTCGACTCCGCGCGGTCTGGCGGTGAAGGTGCTGGGCGTGACCGGCGAACGGCTGCCGGGGTGAGAGGGCGCGGCGCAGCCCCGCTCACTGCAGGCTGCGCTGCATCTCCTCGAAGGTGCGGGAGAAGCCGTTCAGCGGGAAATCGATGTCGCGCTTGCCCAGGCGCGGCGAGCTGACGCGGACCAGGATGGTCGAGCCGTTGCGGAACTGGTCGGCGACGCGGCCGGACACGAAGTTCGGGAACATGCACATGTTCAGCGTCGCGACATGCGATTCGATGCGCGGCTGGCGGTCGACGCGGATGGCGCAGCGGTCGACCAGCCCCTGGCTGGTGGTCAGGAACAGGTGGAAGTCGTTGCCGGTCGGGATGACGCTGAGCGCGATGAAGCCGACATCCTTCCCGTCGTCGAACAGGCGATAGATCATCAGCCGGCAGGTCTTGCTGTCGGTCATCCGGTCGATGTCGCACTGGTTGGTCCAGGCGCCCTCCGGCCCGAAATCGGCCGCCGCCTTGGAGAAGTCCACGGCCGCCGCCGGTGTGGAGGCAAAGATCCCCCCGGCTAGCGACAGCGCCAGAAGTCCCGTGGCGACAACCGCCCTGAAGCCACCCATCAGACCCTTTGCACGCATCGCCCCGGCTCCCCGACATCGTTCGTATTAACACTGAATGCGCCATGATAACCGGGGATGGCGGGGGTGCAAGGCACGAGATGCCGCGCGCCGGCCCCGAAGGACGGGCAGGCGCGCGGCATCCGGCGGTCAGATGCACATCAGATGCGCCCTTCCTCGAAGTCGCGGAAGGCCTGCATCACCTCTTCGCGCGTGTTCATGACGAAGGGACCGCCCCAGGCGATGGGTTCGCCGATCGGCTCGCCGGCCAGCAGCAGGAAGCGCGCCCCCTCGGGTCCGGCGGTCGCCTCCACCCGCTCGCCGTCGCCCAGAACGATCACCCGCGGTCCCGACAGCAGTCCTTCGCCGCCGACGTCCAGCGTGCCTTCGAACAGCACGAGGAAGGCGGTGTGGCCGGCCGGCAGCGGCTCCACGAAGGCGGCGGACGCCGGCAAAGCAACGTCGAAATAGCGCGCGGCGGTCGCCTCGGCCCGCACCGGCCCGGCGGTGCCGCGGGCGGTGTCGCCGGCGATCACGGTGACGGTGGCGCCGTCCTCGCGCCGCTCCACCGGGATGGAGGAGGCCGGAAACTCCTGGTAACGCGGCTCTGTCATCTTCAGCCGGGCCGGCAGGTTGATCCACAGCTGGAAGCCGCGCATCAGCCCCTCGGCCTGCTCCGGCATCTCCGAGTGGATCAGGCCGCGGCCGGCGGTCATCCACTGCACGCCGCCGGTCTCGATCACGCCCTCATGGCCGTGGTTGTCGGCATGGCGCATGCGGCCGGCCAGCATGTAGGTGACCGTCTCGAAGCCGCGGTGGGGATGGTCGGGGAAGCCCGCCAGATAGTCGGTCGGCCGGTCGGACCCGAACAGGTCCAGCATCAGGAAGGGGTCGAGCGTGCGCAGGCGGGGCGTGCCCAGCATGCGGGTCATGCTGACCCCGGCGCCGTCGGAGGTGGCCATGCCCTCCATGGCGGCGAGGACCGGACGGACACCGGGGGTGGCGGACTGGGTGGACATGGCGGGGACTCCCGAAAGAAGAGCGCTGTCGATGGACCAGAGGTAGTCCGCCGCGGCACCGCCGTGAAGCCGGCCCGCCCGCGCCACTGCGTTTCCGCCGGCGCAACAATCACCGGGCGACACTCCCGAACCCGCACGCGAAAAAGGCCGCCGGGAGGTCCGGCGGCCCTTTCGAAGAGACCCGTGGGAAAGGGAGGGTTCTTAGTGGATGCTTTCGCCGTGCAGGGCGAGGTCGAGACCGTCGCGCTCCACATCCTCGTCCACACGCAGGCCCATCACCACGTCGATGACCTTCAGCAGGACGAAGGACCCGATGCCCGAGTAGACGATGGTGGCGACGATGCCGTAGACCTGGGTGAGGACCTGACCGCCGTTGCCTTCCAGCAGGCCGGCGGTGCCGCCGATGGCTTCCTGGGCGAAGACGCCGGTCAGGACGGCGCCGACGATGCCGCCGATGCCGTGCACGCCGAAGGCGTCCAGCGAGTCGTCATAGCCGAGAGCGCGCTTCAGGCCGGTGGCGCCCCAGTAGCAGACCACGCCGGCGACCACGCCGATGACCAGCGCGCCCATCGGGCCGACGAAGCCGGAGGCCGGGGTGATGGCGACCAGACCGCCGACGGCGCCGGAGATGATGCCGAGGACCGACGGCTTGCCCTTCAGGACCCACTCCGCGAACATCCAGGCCAGGGCGGCGGAGGCGGCGGCGATCTGCGTGACCAGCATGGCCATGCCCGCACGGCCGTCGGCGGCCAGCGCCGAACCGGCGTTGAAGCCGAACCAGCCAACCCACAGCATGGCCGCGCCGACCAGGCTCAGGACCAGGTTGTGCGGGGCGAAGTTCTCGTTCGGGTAGCCCTTGCGCTTGCCGAGCACCAGCGCCGCGACAAGACCGGCCACGCCCGCGTTGATGTGCACCACGGTGCCGCCGGCATAGTCCAGCACGCCGTCACCCATCAGATAGCCGCCCGGACCCCAGACCCAGTGGGTGATCGGCGCGTAGATGACGACCGACCACAGGGCGGTGAAGACCAGCATGGAGGAGAACTTCATGCGGTCGGCGAAGGCGCCGGTGATCAGGGCCGGGGTGATGATGGCGAAGGTCATCTGGAAGACGATGAAGACCGCTTCCGGGATCACGCCGGACAGGCTGTCCTTGGTCACGCCGGCCAGCAGGGCCTTGCCGAGGCCGCCGACATAGGGGCTGCCTTCGCTGAAGGCCAGGCTGTAGCCCACCACGACCCAGAGGATCGACACGAGGCAGCAGATCGCGAAGCTCTGCATCACCGTGGCCAGGACGTTCTTCTTGCGGACCATGCCGCCGTAGAACAGGGCCAGGCCCGGAATGGTCATGAACAGCACCAGCGCCGTCGCCGTCAGCATCCAGGCGGTGTCGCCCGCGCTGAGCGTCGGTGCCGGGGCGGCCGCAGCCGCGTCCTGGGCAAGGGCTGCGGCCGGCATGCCGACCGCGCCCAGAGCAACCGCCAACATCGGTGCGGCCAGAAGGAACAGACGGTTCATCGAGGCTCCTCTTTCTCCAAAATCGCTCCCACCCCTGCATGGCCGGCGCGGCACCGGAGGCATTCCGCGCGCAAACGCCGCACTGGGGCGACCCCGTCCCGGTCGCCCCGTCCCCGGCAAAGACGGGGCGGCGGACGGGACCGAGGACGCCTCCATCGTTACAAGAAGCGTGCCAGTCCAAAACGGCTTGGAATCGTCAGGGTTGTCCCGGCGCAGGACCCCCGAACGGGCACCCCCCTACGAGTCGCAAGGTGGGTTTGCACAGGAAATGGGCAGATGTCGGAGCCGACATTCCGCCGCAATTTTCGGGCTTTCGACCGAATGGAAGGGCCGGATGCGCAGCTTTGGCGCAGCCATCTGGCTGTCATTCCGGCAGTTGGTCAAAAATTGTGCAGAAAGCGGCCCACGCGGCGGTCACTGCCGCGTGGGCGGCGGGAATGGGGCAGCCCTTCTACCTCTTCCATCCAGTCCGAACGGCGTGCCCCTCTTTCCGCCTAGGCGGGCGGGCGGGCGATCCGGCGGGTAGGCCGAGGCGAACCCGCCGCCGGGCCTATTGGACATGGCGGCGAGATGTGGCACCGTCAACGCCTCCATCGGGAAGGCCGCAGCCGAGCGGCCGCAAGAAAAAGACAAAGGGGGTAACGGCCATGCTCGACAAACGCGATCTGCGCCTCGCACCGCGACGTGCGGTGGCGCTGGTGCTGGCCGGCGGGCGCGGAAGCCGTCTGAAGCAGCTGACCGACCGGCGGGCGAAGCCGGCGACCTATTTCGGCGGCAAGTACCGCATCATCGACTTCGCGCTGTCCAACTGCGTCAATTCCGGCTTCCGCCGCATCGGCGTGCTGACGCAGTACAAGTCGCACAGCCTTCTGCGCCACCTCCAGCGCGGCTGGAACGTCTTCCGCGGCGAGATGAACGAGTTCTGCGACCTGCTGCCGGCCCAGCAGCGCGTCAGCGAGACGGAGTGGTACCAGGGCACCGCCGACGCCGTGTACCAGAACCTGGACATCCTGCGCGACCACGAGCCGGAATATGTCCTGATCCTGGCCGGCGACCACATCTACAAGATGGATTACGGCGCGCTGCTGCTCGACCACATCGACCGCAAGGCCGACGTCACCGTCCCCTGCATCGCGGTTCCGCGCGAACAGGCGAGCGGCTTCGGCGTGATGCACATCGACGACGACCGCCGCATCATCGATTTCGTCGAGAAGCCGGCCGACCCGCCGCCGATGCCCGGCCGCCCCGACATGGCGCTGGCCAGCATGGGCATCTACGTCTTCAACGCCCAGTTCCTCTACGAACAGCTGGAGCGCGACGTCGCCACCCCCGGCTCCAGCCGCGACTTCGGCAAGGACATCATCCCGCATCTGGTGAAGACCGGGGCGCGGATCATCGCCCACGACTATGCCGACAGCGCCATCATCGACGCGCCGGACGACGCCCCCTACTGGCGCGACGTCGGCACCATCGACGCCTATTGGGAAGCCAACCTGGACCTCTGCCACGTCACGCCGCAGTTGAACATGTACAACCGCGACTGGCCGATCTTCACCTACCAGGAGCAGCTTCCCCCGGCGAAGTTCGTCTTCGACGACGAGAACCGGCGCGGCACGGCGATCGACAGCCTGGTGTCGGGCGGCTGCATCATCTCCGGCTCCACCGTGCGGCGGTCGCTGCTGTTCAGCTCGGTCCGCGTCAACTCCTACAGCGAGCTGTACGAGGCGGTGGTCCTGCCGGAATGCGACATCGGCCGCCATTGCCGCCTGAAGAAGGTGGTGATCGACCGCGGCGTCAGCATCCCCAACGGCCTCGTCGTCGGCGAGGACGCGGAGCTGGACGCCAAGCGCTTCCATCGCAGCGAGGGCGGCGTCGTCCTGATCACCCGCGAGATGATCGAGAAGCTGCCGAAGGAGTAGCAACCTCCTCCCCCCTCCACCGAAGCCGACCATTCCCCCCACGGCCGTCATTCCCGCGCAGGCGGGAATCCAGCCCTCCGAAGCAGCCCCTTCGGAACAGCCTGGATCCCCGCCTTCGCGGGGATGACGGCCGGGTGAGCGACAGGCCGCCCCCCCTCCCGCCTTTCACCCGAGTGCCTTCCCGATGCGCGTCCTCTACGTCACGTCCGAATGCTACCCGATGGTCAAGACGGGGGGGCTGGCCGACGTGTCCGCCGCCCTGCCGCCGGCCCTGATCGCCGCCGGCGCCGATGTCCGCCTGCTGCTGCCGGGATATCCCGCCATTCTGAACAGCCTGCAGAACCTGCACGAGGTCGGCGACCTGATCACCGACCTGCCCGGCTGCGACCGCGCCCGGCTGTGCATCGGCCGCACCGCCGATGGCGTTCTCGCCTATGCGCTGGACGCGCCGTCGCTGTATGACCGTCCCGGCAACCCCTATCTCGGGCCGGACGGCAAGGACTGGGCCGACAACGCCCTGCGCTTCGCCGCACTCGCCTGGGTCGCCGCCGGCTTTGCCGCCGATAAGTCCTACGATCCCTGGTGGCGGCCCGACATCCTGCACGGCCATGACTGGCAGGCCGGCCTGGTCCCCGCCTATCTGACCCTGCGCCCCGACCGCTTCGCCGGCCCCTTCCGGCCGGGCACGGTGCTGACCATCCACAACATCGCCTATCAGGGCCTGTTCGGCCCCTGGATGTTGGGCGACATCGGCCTGCCCTCCTCCAGCTTCCGCGTCGACGGCGTCGAGTATTACGGCAACATCAGCTTCCTGAAGGCGGGTTGCTTCTACGCCGACCGCCTGACCACGGTCAGCCCGACCTACGCCAACGAGATCCAGACGGCCGAGCACGGCACCGGCCTGCAGGGCCTGCTCGCCACCCGGTCCGACGTGCTGACCGGCATCCTGAACGGCGTCGACTACGCGGTGTGGGATCCGGCGACCGACCCGCATCTGCCCGCCCGCTACACCCCCGAGGATCTCGGCGGAAAGGACGCCTGCAAGGCCGACCTGCAATCCGCCTTCGGTCTGGACCGCCGCCCCGACGCGCCGCTGGCCGCCGTGGTCAGCCGCCTGACCTGGCACAAGGGCCTGGACCTCGTGCTGGAGGCGGCGGGCCAATGGGTCTCCTGGGGCGGCCAGCTGGTGGTGCTGGGCAGCGGCGACGCCTCCAGCGAGGCCGGCTTCCGCCAGCTGGCGCAATGGCATCCGCAGTCCATCGGCGTCCGCATCGGCTATGACGAGCCGCTGTCCCACCGCATCCAGGCCGGGTCCGACCTGTTCCTGGTGCCGTCCCGCTCCGAGCCCTGCGGCCTGACCCAGCTCTACGCGTTGAAATACGGCACCCTGCCGCTGGTCCGCCGCACCGGCGGCCTCGCCGACACGGTGATCGACGCCAACCCCGCCGCCAGCGCCGACGGCAGCGCCACCGGCTTCCAGTTCGTCAACGCGACGGGGCAGGAACTGGTGTGGGCGCTGCGCCGGGCGATGACCGTCTACCGCAAGCCCGACCGCTGGCAGGCGATGCAGCGCCGCGCCATGACGCGCGACTTCGGCTGGCATGGCCCGGCGGAGGAATACATGGAACTGTACCGGGGACTTGGGGGGCGGTAGGGGGGCCTTACCCCCGTACACCCCGACCATGAATTGTTCCACACACCCCAGGAGACTCAGTTAGGTGGCAGCGAAGCGAGGAACTCACGCACAGCAATAGCGTCCTTAGTCCAATGGAGTTGCGTGAAAAGAGCAAAAGAACGCTCGGCGATTTCACGCGCCGCACTATGTCGCCCGGCCGCCGTTAACACTCGCGCCAGATTGAACCCGACAACAGCAATACCGTCTGCCCGGCCGAGTTTCATCAGAGTTCGATATGCGAATATTAGATCGTTAAAGGCCCCTTCTATTTCATCTTTCCCAATGCCGGGCTTCCGCAAACGCAACATTGCCCTAGCGCATCTACAATTTGCCTGCCCATCTAAATCGCCAAGCTTCTCGTAACTTTTTAACTCCTCCTCATACAAGACCATCGCCTCCTCCAAAAATCCAAGGCGAGCTTTTAAACGAGCAATGCGGCCCAACGTTACTGTTCGAGATCTCACATCTCCTAATTCTGTGAAGATCGCAAGTATTTCCTCATACAGAGCCAGCGCCTCATCCACAGAACCACGATCAGCTTTTAGACGCGCTATATCTCCTAGCGCTACAGCTCGAGACCTCACATCGCCAAGGCTGTCAAAAATTGCAAGCTGCTCTTCATGCAAAGATAACGCTTCATCTATAAAGCCATGGTCAGCTTTTAGATTTGCGATGTCTCCCAATGCCACCGCTTGAGACCGCACATCGCTAAGACCGGCAAAAATCGCAAGCTGCTCTTCATGCAAAGACACCGCCTCGTCCACATACCCGCGGTCGGTTTTCAAACGCGCAATGTCTCCCAATGCCACAGCTCGAGACCGTAAGTCATCGAACTGCTCGTAAATCGCCAATCTTTCCTCATGCAGGGCTAGCGCTTCATCCACAAACCCACGATCGGCCTTTAGGCGCGCAATATCTCCCAACGCCACCGCTCGTGACCGGGCATCGCCAACCCGCTCATAAGTCGCAAGTCTCTCCTCGTGGAGGCTCAATGCTTCATTTACATAACCACGGTCCGACTTCATTCGCGCGACATACCCCAAAGCAGCGGCCCGCAGCTTTGCTTCATCCTCCTTTGTGGCGATGTCCAACGCCTCATGCGCCGCATTCAGCGCTTGATCGGTTTGCCCAGCCCGTTCCATCACATTCGCGAACTCAAGCAACAGAAGCGCCCGCCGCAGACTACCGTCCGGCCCGATTTCATCCAGAACTTGCCGTAGTAGTTCAATTCGCTGCCACAACTCCTCCTTCGGTTGGGCCTGCCACTCCTTTTCCGGCCTCGGCACCATCCGCTCCAAACGGTCCGCCCAAGGGGTATCCGGTGGATCATCGCACAGGTCGAAGGTGCCCACCCGCCAATGCCACAAATCAGGCATCAGTTTTGGCAGTGTCGGTAACGACAGGCTGGTAGCCCACAACACCAAAGGCACCGGGCAAACCTCAGGAAAGGCATCGCGCTGAAAATTGGCGTTGGCGAGCAGGGTGGTGATGGTGTCGCGAATGCCACCACTGGCATTGTCCAGATGCCATTCCAGCCCCAACACGCCGACCGCCGCCGGCCGCCCGGCCAGCGGTTCCAGCCTGTGCCGGATCTCGGACAGCAGAACCACGTCCTCCGGCAGGCTGCGCAGATCGATGACGACCCAATCGATCCCCTCTTCCGTCAGTTCCCGCCCCAGCTCGGCAACGGTGTCCTCACGGGCGCGGTCGTCGTCGATCACGGCGATGGCGAACTGGAAGCCGACCTGTTCTTTCAGAAACTCCCGCAACAACGCCCGGTTCAGCGCGACATTTTTCTCATCGCCGCTGTCGTCAGACTCACCAGCCGGGCCGGACGGGTCGGTCATTGCGCGTCCAGCTCCTCCAACGCCTTGCGGAAGGCCTTGGATTCGCGGATCGTCGGATGCACGTCGTACCAGATGTCGCCGTTCTTGTAGACGAGGATGGCGGAGTTATCGAGCAGGTCGCGCAGAAGCTCCTCGGAGTCGCCCGGCCCCCGCGCCATACAGCTTGGTGCGGTGGATGCCGGCCAGGAACGGGTAATAGATGCGGGCGCGCGGGGCCAGGGTCTTCTCGTACTCCTGCCGCATCCCCTTGATCGCTTCCTCCACGCATTGGTCATCGATCCGGGGCAGACGCAGGGCGCGGGCCATACGCGCCGCTTGGCTGGCGAGACGGACCAGATCGCGCACATTCCCGCCGGACGCGATGCAGATGCGGCGGATCAGGTCTTCATCCTCGAACAAATCCACTGCGATGCGGCGTTCCACCAACTCCCGCAGAACCGAGATGCCGGGATCGAAGGGCCGGCCTTCCTGGGTGCAGGCATGGATCATCGGCATCTGGAAGGATTCGACGAAGACGTTCTCGATCTTGAAGGGCGTCAGCGTCTCCGCGACCGGTGCCGTGAAGATGATATGCGCCTGAACCTGACGCAGCAGTCCGCTGGTGTCGGCATAGAAGCGGCTGGCGATGTCGCTCTTCAGCTTGTCCAGATTGTCCTGCACCACCAGCAGGCGCGGCGGTCGGCCATTCTTGTTGAGCTGCTCCCTTGCCTCCGACAGCAGCAGATTGACCTTGTCCATCAGGTCGGACGCATGGCTTTGCAGCTTGGTGCGGATTTCCTCCCGCCGGGTGACGCTGCCGCGCGCCTCCGACTTGATGCGGCCAAGCAATTTCAGGCCGAAGCCCAGCAGGCCGCCGCCCGCCGATGCCTCCCCCTCCAGCCCGACGGAGCCGCTCATGGCGGCCTCATTCACGTCGGTCGACGTGCGTTCGGCGAACCACAGCGCCACCTCCTTCACCAGCCGCTCATCGATGCCGATGCCGTCGCGCCTCAGGCAATGGACCAGCTGTTCCGACAGCCACAGCAGGAAGACAGTGTAGTCGAAATCCTCCAGCAGATTCTCATCGTCCAGCGACAGATGGACGCAATAGAAGCGGTCGGCGAATTCCTGCTCGATCAGGCGCAGATGCGTGGTCTTGCCGCTGCCGCGATGGCCGGAAAAGACGATCTTGGTGTAATCGTTCTCCCGCATCGGGTCGCCGGGCCGCTCCGCGATGTCCTCCAGGCATTGCCGCATCAACAACAGATGGTGCGATTCCTGGCCGGGGCTGAGATCGACATAGCGGTCGTCGCCCGCTGCCAGCGGTTGAAGCACGGTGGTTTGCGCCGCCTCCTGCAAGGTCCTGGCCGGCCCAACGTGATGGGGCTGCGGAGATACCGGCGATAGGGAGCGGGAGTCGGTCATGGGAGGCGCGCCTTGGTACGAGGATTGCGCGATGATGCACCAGCCGGGGCGGCACCCGCAATCGCGCGGCTCATTTCCTCAGTACCGCTGGAAAGCGTTCAGTTTTCGTTCTATTCTTGGCCGCTGCCCAGCCCACCCAAAGCGCCGCACGCCGCAGGATGGAACAGTGAACACAGCCGCGAAAAACCGTTCCAAACCGTTTCAAACGTTCCATCCGCCGCCCACCGGCAAAGCGAACCGCGCCGGATGGAGCACTGAACACCTCTCGCGAAAACGTTCCACGCTGTTCCAAACGCTCCCCCGCCCCACCACACCATCATTGCGCCCATCCCCCGTCCGCCCTATGTTCCCGGCAAACTCTCGCTTGTCCGGGCCCCGATGACTGACCTTTCGCACATCCGCAATTTCTCGATCATCGCCCACATCGACCATGGCAAGTCGACCCTTGCCGACCGGTTGATCCAGCAGTGCGGCGGCCTCGACGCGCGCGAGATGCGCGAACAGGTGCTCGACAGCATGGACATCGAGCGCGAGCGCGGCATCACCATCAAGGCCCAGACCGTCCGCCTGCTCTACAAGGCCGAGGACGGCAAGCAGTACACGCTGAACCTGATGGACACCCCCGGCCACGTCGACTTCGCGTACGAGGTCAGCCGGTCCTTGGCCGCCTGCGAGGGCTCGATCCTGGTCGTCGACGCCTCCCAGGGCGTCGAGGCGCAGACGCTCGCCAACGTCTATCAGGCGATCGACAACAACCACGAGATCATCCCGGTCCTCAACAAGATCGACCTGCCCGCCGCCGAGCCGGAGCGGATCAAGCAGCAGATCGAGGACGTGATCGGGCTCGACGCCTCCGACGCGGTGGAGATCTCGGCCAAGTCCGGCCTCAACATCGGGCGCGGTGCTGGAGGCGGTGGTCAAGCGCCTGCCGCCGCCCAAGGGCGATGCCGACGCAGCCCTGAAGGCCCTGCTGGTCGATAGCTGGTACGACCCCTATCTCGGCGTCGTCATTCTGGTGCGCGTGGTCGACGGCGTGCTGAAGGTCGGGCAGAAGGTGCGCTTCATGGCCGCCGGCTCCGCCCATGACGTCGACCGCGTCGGCGTCTTCACGCCGAAGGCGCTGCTGACCGGAGAGCTGCGGCCGGGCGAGATGGGCTTCATCACCGCCGCGATCAAGGACATCACCCAGACCAAGGTCGGCGATACCATCACCGACGAGCGCAAGCCGGCGACCGAGGCTCTGGCCGGCTTCAAGCCGTCCATCCCCGTGGTGTGGTGCGGCCTGTTCCCGGTCGATGCCGCCGATTTCGAGCGGCTGCGCGACAGCTTGGGCAAGCTGAAGCTGAACGACGCCAGCTTCCATTACGAGGCGGAGACGTCGGCGGCGCTGGGCTTCGGCTTCCGCTGCGGCTTCCTCGGCCTCCTGCATCTGGAGATCATCCAGGAGCGGCTGGAGCGCGAGTTCAACCTCGACCTCATCACCACCGCGCCGTCGGTGGTCTACAAGCTGACGATGACCGACGGCACGGTGCGGGACCTGCACAACCCGGCCGACATGCCCGATGTGATGCGGATCGACCATATCGACGAGCCGTGGATCAAGGCCACCATCATGCTGCCCGACGAGTATCTCGGCGGCGTCCTCCAGCTGTGCACCGAGCGGCGCGGCCAGCAGATCGAGCTGACCTATGCCGGCGCCCGCGCCATGCTGGTCTACCGCCTGCCGCTGAAACGAGGTGGTGTTCGACTTCTACGACCGGCTGAAGTCGATCAGCCGCGGCTATGCAGCTTCGACTACCAGATGGACAGCTACGAGGAAGGCGACCTCGTGAAGCTGTCGATCCTGGTGAATGCCGAGCCGGTGGACGCCCTGTCGATGATCGTCCACCGCAGCCAGTCCGAACGCCGCGGCCGTCAGCTGTGCGAACGCCTGAAGGAGCTGATCCCGCGCCAGCTGTTCAAGATCGCCGTGCAGGCCGCCATCGGCGGCAAGATCATTGCCCGCGAGAGCATCAGCGCCATGCGCAAGGACGTGACCGCCAAGTGCTACGGCGGCGACATCAGCCGCAAGCGCAAGCTGCTGGACAAGCAGAAGGAAGGCAAGAAGCGCATGCGCCAGTTCGGCCAGGTCGAAATCCCGCAGAGCGCCTTCATCGCGGCGCTCAAGATGGGCGACGAGTAAGGATACGGAAAGGCGGGCCTCGGCCCGCCTTTTCCTTTACCGGATGCGCGGCCTTGGAGCGAGGCGCTGACGGACTTGGCTATACACCTCGTTCACTCCGGGCATCGACAGGGTGACGGCCAGTCCATAGGGAACCGGATCGTCAATCGGCATTCCCTGGTCGAGTTCCCGCTGCACGACCAAGCGGATGGTCATGTTTTCGGTAACGGCGGGAGCGCGGCTGCCCTCCCAACGGCGAGATAGAACCGTACCCCGCCGCACTTGGTTGTGGTCGGGTTGGCCCGGCGCCGATTTCAGTGCCAACGTTGCCAGATGGTCAGGGTCAAGGAGGTTCAACCGGACTGACCGATAGCTCCGCCGGCCCGGCTGGACCGGAGTGAACCATGCCAGAGTTGCCCAAAGGCCATGCGGACGGGCTTGGCCGCCGATGCAAGTCGGAATGGGGATCTCCACGACCGCGGACTGTTCACTTGGCAACATCCCGACCGCCCAGAAAGTGGCGCGATCGCCTGCGCAAGCAACCGCATCATCGGCATCCAGAACGCCGTAGCCAAGGAAACGGCGAATGTTGTCCTTCTGCCGCACATGCTGTTTCGGATCTCTAGGCTCCAACGTTTCCCGGACAAGCAACGCAGTGTTTTCCGGCCAGCGGGCGGGATGCACCATCAATGCCTTGAGCAGCACTGCGCGCCGGTGCCGCGGCAGGATCGTGAATTGTTCACCATAGGCATCCTCCAAAGCATCATGGATGCGGTGACACGTTCGGGAGGCGAGCGCCGTTGCCGCGCTGGTGCCGTTGGTGTTAGCGCTCGGTGCCTTCATTGCCATCGACTGGTGGGGCTGCAACCTTCAGTCCGAACGCTCTCGCAACGCCTGCCGGGGCAACGGACATATTCCCGCCACTTGCCCGAATTCGCAGATGCTCACGCGATCCGGCATCAGAAAATCAGGCTTGATCGACCGGGCGAAGCCGGGACCGACCCGGCTGGACGGATTGGACATCCGATGTTCGGGGTAGGGTTCGACGTTGATCCCGACCGTACGCCGCTCGTGCGTGGGAACCGCATCGACATTTGCAGCTCCAACCGTTAGCCCGTTGAGGGCTTCCGCGGGCGAAATCAAGCGCCGCTCCGCGATTTTCTCATTCAACGCGGACAACACGCCACGGGCGCGCGCGGTCCCATCCGCGCCTTCGAACTCCATGGAACTCGCGAAGGCCCGCACGGTAAACGCATCCCCGGCATTCCCTGCACTTACCAGAAACAGCACCCCAAATTGCCACGACAAACGGTCCAAAAGGCGACCCCATGGCGACATCTGGCCGTGGAATGGGCGTTTTTCTGTTCCCCAAGGACATGTTCACGATGAGAACGCTTGGCGCAATGGCTTCAGGGCCATGGAGTGCGTACAATGCCCGATATATTGCATCGATGATCAAGCGATCCTGGGGCAACCCCTCGTCCCTTCCATCCCACCCCATCACGGGAAGGGCCAGGATGCGGCGTGGCAGCGGCGCTTCTAGGCGGTTCCGGTCACCCATGGACGATCAGTGACGCCATGGCCGTTCCGTGCATACGGTTGGCAACCGGCGTGTCCGGTTCCAACTCGAACAGGTCCAGCACTTCCAGGCGGTCGGCGAGCAGAGGATGGCGCGCGATGGGAACACCATCGAGCAGCGCAAGAATCGGTGGCTTTTCCGGTGCCGGACCTGGGCGCAGTGGTTCGGTCACCGGATCGGCGACCTCGATGGACGGCGCCAAGCTCTGCGGCCGGATGTGCCACACTGCATCAAGGCCGAGGATCGATTCCCGTGACCGCTTAACAATGGACCGGACGACCACAACCGGAACGGACACCAGCAGGGCATGATAGGCAATGTCTTCAATGTAAGTTCGATGGACAATTCGACCGGCGTTAGCAAAGATATTATTGAGAATGGCTTCCAAAACCGCGCCTTCATACCTGCCGGCGCGCTCGGGATTCGTTGAAAACAGCACCTCAATTTCCAGCAAGATCAGGTCGCTATCCGGACGCCCTTCAATCTCTTCCTCAAGGAACGTCTGTTCCTCCTCGCTCAAGCGGTCGTCTGGCCCCCATGTCCGCAGATCGCGCAACAGATCGAACACTTTAGCCCAAGGTTTTGAGGCATCCAGCCCACCTGCACTCCATCGCTTCCACAAAGATAAGATCTGCTCCATCGCCCGCGCATCGGGAACCAGCAGGTAGGCGACCGGCGCCTTATCCTCTTCGTCACCTTCGAGTTCCTCCTCATCGATGAAGTCCAGTCCGGCGACCTCATTGACCGCTTTGACGAAGTCTTGGATCGAGCCGCGAACCTCGAACACCAGCAACCGCTCCGGTGCCAGCGCGGTGGGATCGGACGTCAACTCCAACGCGCCCGGACGGGCCATGACCTCCCGCCAAACGCGCGAACTTCGGTCTGAGCTTCCGAAGTTGGTCGGCACGCGGAAACGCCTCAGGAGGCGGAAGAAACCTCTTCGGACGTTTTCGGCGGTCGCCGTTTGCTTTGGGGGTCAGGCGCAGAAGTGGTTTGGTCGGATCGCTCGGCATCGCTCTCGGTCGGCTTGATACGCGACGCCCAAAGGTCGGATTCCACCCTCACGGCGTCATCGATCTGAATTTCTCCTAAACCGAGTATATAGCGACGCCTAACGCTTTGACAGTATTCACGCGCCTCTGCGTAGCTGATCTTTCCAAGTATACGAACGATCCCTTTTGCACCCACCTTCGGCTTCTCAGGCCACTGACCGATCAACCGCTCCACATAAGCTGTCAACATGCTCTGGTCTGGTGCAGGAAATCCAAGCCTTAGCTGGAATCGCCGCCACACGGCCCGATCCAGCAGTTCCGCATGGTTGGTTGCAGCCACGACGATGACGTAGCTCGGCAGTTGGTCCAGTTGCATCAGCAGGAAAGAGACAACGCGCTTGATCTCACCGGTCTCGTGGGTATCTCCACGTTCTTTGCCGATGGCGTCGAACTCATCGAAGAACAGCACACAAGGCTGGGTCCGAATGTAATCAAAGAGCTTGCGCAGCCGGGTGTTGGTTTCTCCCAGATAGCTGCCGATCAACGAGTCGTAACGCACCACAAAGAAGGGCATGCCCAGCGACTCGGCAATCGCTTCGGCAAATGACGTCTTGCCATTTCCAGGCGGGCCGGAGAGGAGAACCCGGTGCCGGGGTTCCAGACCATGGGCACGCAGAACGCCGGCGCGGAAATGTTCTTCGATCAATTGGTCCGCATTGCGGCGAACAGGAAGGGGAAGGATCAGTTCGTCGAGCCGGATGGTCGGCGTGACCTCAAGAATGGCATCCCGTCCTCCACTCGTGGGCATGGACGACAACGTCAAAGGCGGTGGTGTGACGGCAACCGTGCTCAACGCGCGTTGAAGACGGTCGGCCAAAATATGATGGCTTTTGGCGCGCTCGTCGGCAACGATCGCCTCGACCGTCGACTTCAAGGTTTCCCGTTCACCGGCTATGCCGGCGCGGACAAGGGATACAAGCAGGTCACTTCGAGCCATTGAGACACGCCACGCGAAGAACGATAGGTTGGATACTCGCCGAGAGTCACTTTAGCAGGAATGAAATAGGGCGTCTCTCTAACCGCACCATCGGGCGCTGCGGGTGTAGCTCTTCGGAAGGCCGGTTAAACGAAAGCCGGTGAATTCAACACGAGCAAACGCAACAAACCCGCCGCTGACGTGTCATCTCCTGCGAAGAGGGTATCGCTTGCAGCGGCCCCTCTGAATTCGGTTCAATTCCGGGAGGATGACATGCGCAAGTTTCTCGCCGCCGCCGTTCCGGCCGTCATGCTGATGGCCGTTGCCGCTCCTGCCGACGCGCAGACCAGCGGCTCGGCCAGGTCCAACGCGTTGCAACGGCACGATGGACACCGGTGCCCGCGACGTCCAGGCCAGCCGCGACATGATCGGCAAGCGGGTGGTCCACCGCCATGGCGGGCCGGTCGCCGGCACGATCCAGAACGTGACCACCGACGCCCAGGGCCAGACGATGGTGGAGCTGAAGATGGCCAAGACCGGCCAGACCGTCATGCTCACCCCGTCGTCCTTCGAGCGGCGCGGCGTCAGGTCGTCATCATGCATGACCAGAACGAGCTGCAGCAGCTCGCCCAGTACGCCAGCCAGGCCAACACCGGCTACGGCAGCTCGACCGGCGGGTCCATGGGCGGTATGGGCGCCGGCTCCATGAACCAGGGCACGATGGGTCAGGGTTCGATGGGCCAGGGGTCGATGGGCCAGGGGTCGATGAATCAGGGTTCGATGAACCAGGGCACCATGAACCGCGGCTCGATGGGCCAGGGCACGATGGGCCAGGGCACGATGGACGAGCGCATCATGTCGCCGAACAAGCCCGGCATGGAGTAGCCACCGGCGGAGGCGGGAAGCCGAATGGCCCCCGCCTCCGGACAGGGGCATCAGCCCTCGATCACCCTCAGTCGATCACCGTCAGTTCGCCGGCCAGCGGCTTCGGCATCTCCGCCTTGACTGCGGCGGCGTCCAATCCGCCGGCGAGCAGGCAGACCAGCTTGGCGTAGCTCGCCTCCGGCGTCATGTCATAGGCGCCGACGGCGCCGATGGCGCCCAAGCCGGTGGCGTAGGCGCCGGGCAGCACGGCGCCGCGCTGCACCTGGGTGTTGTCCATCAGGACGACGCCGGCCTTCACCGCGGCCGCAAGGGCGTCGAGGAAATCCGGATCGGTCGGTCCGTTGCCCTCGCCGAAGGCCAGCAGCACCGCCCCCTTTGCCGCCGGGCTGGTGCCGGTCAGCATCGCCGACACCGTGCTGGCACGGATGCCGGGATAGAGCCACAGCATGACGACGGAAAATCCCGCCAGCGCCGCCGCCTGGGCGTCCAGCGCCGCCCAGCCGCTTGGCCCGGTTGTCCGGCTCGTCCAGCGAGACGTCCTTGCCCGGCATCGGCAGCCAATGGGGCTCGTTGCGGGCGACCACGCTGCCGACGGTGGCGAGCGGCGGGAAGTTCGGCGAATCGAAGCCGGCGAAGCGGTTGGCGTCGACCTTGGACGAGCGGTTGCCGCGCAGAAGCTTGGTGTCGAAATAGACGCAGACCTCCGGCACCGGCAGGGTTCCCGCCACCACGACGGCGCCGACCAGATTGGCAAGCGCGTCGCTCAGCGTGAAGGTCAGCGGCACCTGCGACCCGCTGAACACCACCGGCTTCGTCAGGCCGGGCAAGCAGGAAGGACAGGGCCGACGCGCTATAGGCCATGCTGTCGGTGCCGTGCAGCACGACGAAGCCGTCATACTCGTCGTAAACCGACAGCAGCCGCCGGGCGATGGCGACCCAGTCCGCCGGGTCATGTTGGAGCTGTCGAGCGTGCGGTCGAACCAGCCCATGGTCCAGGTCAGGTCCTTGTAGTCCTGCACCCCATGACCGGACAGGCCGGGCATCGACAGGACCAGCCGTTCGAACTCCGGGCCCGGCACCGGGGCCAGCGCCCCGTCGGGATTGGTGACGCACCCGATGGTGCCCCCGGTGTACAGCACATAGACCCGCGCCATCGTCCGCTCCTCCCGCAATCCTGTCGGCCGCAGATAGGCGGACCTCCCACTACTTCTCAAGGCAACAGCCGCCCGTGGAGCGTCATCGGAGCCCGCACCGACGCCGGAGCCTCCTCTGCGACCAGCTGCCGGCCGGGTGCGGGGCCGAGGATGGGGACGGCTGCCGGAACCGGGTTGTAGGCAAGGCGGAAACGCCGCGGTTCCGGCACCGCCGGCGGGGGCGCCGCGGGCGGATCGATCCGGGCGGCAGCGAGAACCACGCTGGTCCAGGCGGCGAACAGGGACATGGTCGGAAACTCCAAAGCGGTTGGAGACCGAACATGGGTCGCGGGCCATTCCCTTGGAAACGAATAGGCATTATGCCGTCATCACGATTCGTAATGACCGCGACGTTGCGGATGGGCGGACGCTCTGCTTGAATGGGAGGCAACTTCCGGTCCCCGCCATGCCCGCCAATCTCGACACCGACCTGCTGCGCGCCTTCGTGGCCGTCGCCGACAGCGCCAGCTTCACCCGAGCCGGCGAAAGGCTGGGCCGCACCCAGGCGGCGGTCAGCCAGCAGGTGCGCCGGCTGGAGGACACGGTGGGCAAGCGCGTGTTCGAACGCGACACCCACGGCGTCCGCATGACCCGCGACGGCGAGGTTCTGCTGGCCTATGCCGGCGCATGCTGACCCTGAACGACGAGGTGATGGCGCTGATGCACCGCAGCCCGACGGTGGCCAGCGTCCGCATCGGCACGCCCGACGATTACGCCACCATGCTGCTGCCCGACGTGCTGGCCCGCTTCAACGCCGCCTATCCCGACGTGATGGTGGAGGTGATCTGCGACAACAGCCCCGATCTGGTGGCGGAAATCGACAAGGGCCGCTACGATCTGGCGCTGGTCACCCGCAAGGCCGGCGAGGCCGGCGGCGAACTGGTGCGGCGGGAACCGGTGTCCTGGGTCGCCCCGCCGCAGGAGCCGGCATCTCCATCGGGACCGCCGCCGGGGCACCGCCCGGTGGAAAGCCTCGATCCCCTGCCGCTGGCGCTGTTCCCCAAGGGCTGCGTCGTGCGCGACCTTGCGGTCGCCGCGCTCGACGGGATCGGCCGCGACTGGCGCGTCGCCTTCACCAGCAAGAGCGTCGTCGCCGTCCATGGCGCGGTGATGGGGGGGCTGGGGGGTGACGGCGATGGAAAACTGCACCGTCCCGCCAAGCCTGCGCCGCATCGGTGCGGCAGAGGGGTTTCCGGAGCTGCCCGACATCGACATCGCCCTGCACCGCGCCCGCGGCACGGCCGCCCAAGCCGGTGCGCCTGCTGGCGACGCCATCCACGACCTTGTCGGCCGCCAGATGCTGGGCCGCCGGGTGCCGAACCGCGATGTGCCAGTGCCGGTGAGGGAAGTCACGCCATGACCGCAGCGTCCATCACCGCCGCCATTCTCCTCGGCCTCGCCGGCGCCTGGCGGCCATCCCGCAGGCTTGGGCGCAGAGCCCCGTCGCCATCGGCGCCCCCCTGACCGGCGAGGTCGTGCTGAACCGCGACATCGAGGTGCGGATCGGCCCCAGCGAGGATGCCCGCATCGTCATGACGCTGAAGCAGGGCAAGGCGCTGAACGCGCTGGGCACCCCGCGCGGCACCTATTGGAACGGAGATCGCCATCGGCGGCCAGCCCATCGGCTATGTCCCCGCCGATTCGCTGGATCCGGCGCTGATGGTCACCGGGCGGCCGGCGATCGGCGGCGAAGGGCCGCGCCCGCCGAAGCCAAGCGCCAGCCAGCCGGCGAACGCCCTCCTGCCCCACCGCAGCGCCGCCGTCGTGCCGCGCGCCGCCTGGGACAAGGCGGCCCAGACCCCGGCGGAAGGCTATGTCGTCGCCGCCGGCCCGATCTCCGCCACCGAGATTCTGAGCAACCGCAAGCGGCGCGGCTTCACCCTGCGCAAGGGCGACGTGGTGGCGCTGATCGGCGCCGCCAATGGCGAGGCGACTCTGGCCCTGCCCCGCCGGCACCCGCGCGGTGGCGCCGGTGCAGGGGCTGGTCGGGGTGGTGGCGCCCTATCCGCTGCGGGCATGCCGCCGGTCGAACCGGGCATGCTCTACGGCATCAAGCTCGGCGAATATGTCAGCTATGCCGAGGGCTTGCGCGCCTGGAAGGAGTTCACCGCCGGGCCGGGCAGCGCCTATCGCGACCTGCCGCCGATGGTGTGGCCGGTCTTCCGCAAGGGCCGGCTGCTGTACGAGGTGGGGGTCGCCCCGTTCACGCGGTTGCAGGTCGACACCGCCTGCGGCACGTTGGCGCAACGCGGACTCGATTGTACGGTGATCGAGCTGGATACGTTTTGATGGATTTGCACCGGACGGGCCGGCCGCGCCCTCCCTCATGGACCCCTTCACGAACGAAGAGCCATGACAAACGCCGACCCGACCGCACCGGAAGACGACGCGAAGCCCGATCCGCCCCAGGCGGAACACGGTCCATGCCGGAGACTGCCGACGAGGATCTGGTGTTCCTCGACGATGCGGCTCCCGACGCCGGTCCATTGGAAGGGGAGGAGGAGCCCGGCAGCCGCTGGACCATGCTGATCGTCGATGACGAGCCGGAAGTCCATTCGATCACCAAGCTCGTCCTGTCGGATTTCGCCTACAAGGGGCGCAAGGCGCGTTTCCTGTCCGCCCATTCGGCGGCGGAGGCGCGGCGGATCTGGCGCGGGAAGCGATATCGCGCTGATCCTTCTGGATGTGGTGATGGAGACGGAGGATGCCGGCCTGCGGCTGGTCCATCACATCGCGAAGAGCTGCAGAACCGCAACGTCCGCATCATCCTGCGCACCGGCCAGCCGGGACAGGCGCCGGAACGCGCGGTGATCCTCGATTACGACATCAACGACTACAAGGCGAAGACCCAGCTGACCGCCCAGCAGCTGTTCACCACCACGGTGGCGGCGCTGCGCTCCTACGAGGACATCGTGGCGATCGACGCCAACCGACGCGGCCTGGAAAAGATCATCGAGGCCTCGTCGTCGCTGTTCCGCGCCCCGCTCCATGAAGCTGTTCGCCGCCGGTGTGCTGACCCAGCTGTCCGGCCTGCTGGGGGTGGGGCGACGCGATCCTCTGCATGCAGCGCGGCAGCGCCGGCGGCGCTGGTGGCCAGGGTAGCTGCAACCCGGCCTTCAGCGGCGATAACGGCAACGGCAGTGGCGGCGATGGCCTTTATGTGCTGGCCGGTTCGGCCGCTACGAGGATCTCATCAACGAACCCGCCGCCGGTCATGTCGACGCTTCGGTTCTGGCGGCGGTGACCGCCTGCCTGGAAGAGCGGGCGCACCTCTATGCCGGCGACCACTGCACGCTCTATATCCGCACGCCGAACGACCGCGAGACGGTGGTCTATCTGCGCTCCAACCGGCCGCTGTCCGACCTGGACCGCAAGCTGATCGAGGTGTTCTGCGGCAAGATCTCCGTCGGTTTCGACAACCTGCACCATTACGAACAGCTCTACCGGGCGCAGCAGGGTACGCTGGCGGCGTTGGCCGATCTGGCCGAACGCGGCCGCGGCGCGCTCGGCATGGACGGGCTGGCCGCGGACGGGCTGGCGGCTGAAGCGATGGAGGACGGCCGCTTCAGCCGGTCGCTGCGCATCGCGGCGATCACGGAACGCATCGCCCGTCGCCTGCATGCCGATGGACTGTTCCCCGAGGCGCTGGACGACTCGACGCTGGAGATCGTTCGGGGTTGGCGGCGATTCTGCACGACATCGGCAACGCCGCGGTCAATCCGGAGATCCTGTCGAAGCCCGGCCCTCTCGACCCGGCGGAACGCGACGCCATGCAGGCCCACACGGTGGCCGGCGCCACCCTGCTGAACCAGGCGAGCCATCTGGCCGACGGCCCGACCCATCTGCATCTTGGGGCGGCGGTGGCGCGCTGGCATCACGAGAATTGGGACGGCACCGGCTACCCCGACGGCCGCACCGGGGCGGCGATCCCGCTGTGCGCCCGCATCGTCGCGGTCGCCGACGCTTATGACGCGATGACGCGCGACCGCCCCTATCGCAAGGCGCTGTCCCGGGACGACTCGGTGGCGGAGATCAGGCGGCTGGCGGGGGTGCGATTCGACCCGGCGGTGGTCGATGCCTTCCTTGCGGTGCTGCCGGACATCGACCGGATGGGTCCGGCAACGCGTTAGGTATCCGCAGTCGTCGAACGGCGGCCCGCCATCCTCAGGGGCGGCAAAGCGCTTCCACCGCCTCGCGCAGCGGTCCGACCTGTACCGGCTTCAGCAGCAGCTGGCAGCCCATCAGTTCGGCCTCGTCACGCCGTTCGGGGGTGCTGTCGCCGGTCAGGATGATGGCCGGGATCTGCTGCCCCGGTTTCGGTGCGGACGCGCTCCACCACCTCGCGCCCGGTCCGGCCGGCCGGCAGGTAATGGTCGGCGATGATCAGGTTCGGCGTCCGGGTCAGGCCACCGAGCTGCGCCTCCAGGGCGGCGGGCGCTGACTGCGGTCACCACCTCGTATCCCCAGCCGTCCAGCAGGATCGCCAGCCCTTCAACGATCGACCGATCATCGTCGACCACAACGACAAGTGGCTTAACCGATGCCGGGTTGCTCGCTTGATCGTCTTTCGGCTCAGCCATTGGTTACCCCAGCTTCGTCATCAGCATTATGATTGCCACCGAACACGCCAAGGCAATGGAAGCGTTGCCTGTGCCATAGCGGTGACATCGGTCGATTCACGGGCCTTCCACAGACAAATTGTCCGGCAACCCGATCTTTCCACGGAGCCCCACGCCTTCGTCAAACATTGAATTGCAACGAAGAGTACCACAGTCTTCCCTTACCGAAAGCACTCGGATTCCTCAATCAGCGATTCATCATATGCTTGTATGATCGGGTAACCGGGTAGCGACTCTCTATGAGTTTTTCCGCTTCACAAAAAAAGACCCCCCGGCGAAGCGGGAGGTCTTTGTATGCTCGGCCTTTTCTTCAACCGAAGGATGTTGCCCCTCAGGTGCGCAGGCTTCCGCCGGTGGCCTTGACCACGGCCGCGACGATCTTCTGGCCGACTGCCTCGATCGCATCGTCGGTCAGGGTCGCGGTGGTCGGCTGGTAGGTGACCGAGACGGCGACCGACTTGCGCCCTTCGCCCACGCCGGGCCCTTCATACACGTCGAACACCGCGACATCCTTGACCAGCGCCTTGTCGGCGCCCTTGACGGCGCGGAGGATCTTGTCGGCCTCCACCTTGCGGTCGACGACGAAGGCGAAGTCGCGCTCCACCGGCTGGAAGGCGGACAGCTGGACCATCGGCTTGGCGGTGCCGCCCTTCTTCTTGGGCAGCGGCACGGCGGTCCAGCATCACCTCGAAGCCGACGACCGGCCCCTTGACGCTCAGCGTCTCCAACACCGACGGATGGATCTCGCCGAAGCGGGCCATCACGGTGGGGCCGAGCCGCAGCACGCCGGACCGGCCGGGGTGATACCAGCCCGGTGCGTCGGTGGTGACCTGCAGGTTGGCCGTCGGGGCGCCGGCCGCCTCCAGCACCGCCAGCGCGTCGGCCTTGGCATCGAACAGGTCGACGCCGCGGGCCTTCTCCGCCCAGTGGCGCGGCACCGCCGCCCCGGCGCGGATGCCGGCGGCGACCGTATCCTGCCCGTCCGGCGCCGGGTTGCGGAAGGCCGCCCCGACCTCGAACAGGCGCACGTCGGCGAAGCCGCGGTCGGCATTGCGGCCGGCGGCCTGGATCAGGTTGGGCAGGATCGACGGACGCATGACGTCCAGGTCGCTGCTGATCGGATTGACCAGCCGCAGGCCGGGCTCGCCGCCGCCGAACAGCTCGGCGACCGGGCCGGACAGGAAGGACCAGGTCACCGCCTCCGACAGCCCGCGGGCGGCCAGCGTGCGCTTGGCCTGCGCCACGCGGCGCTGCTTCAGCGTCAGGGCCGGGCGGGTCAGCACCGTCTCGCGCGGCAGCGGCGTCGCCGGAATGGCGTCGAAGCCGTGGACGCGCAGCACCTCCTCCACCAGATCGGCCTCGCCATGGACGTCGGCGCGCCAGGACGGCACACCGAAGCGCAGACGGCCGTCCGCTTCCTCGCCCTCGACCGTGAAGCCCAGGTCCATCAGGATCTGCACCTGACGGTCGCGCGGCAGGTCGACGCCGCCCAGCGCCGCGACCCGGCCCGGACGCAGGCTCAGGCTGCGCTTCCACTCCGGCTCGGCTCCGGCGACCACCAGTTCCGACGGCTCGCCGCCGCACAGCTCCAGGATCAGGCGGGTGGCGCGCTCCATGCCGGCGAAGACGGCGGCCGGATCGACGCCGCGCTCGAAGCGGTAGCGCGCATCCGAGTCGATGCCCAGCCGGCGGCCGGTCTGCGCCGTCCGCACCGGATCGAACAGCGCGGCCTCGACGAAGACGTTGACGGTCGTCTCGGTGCAGCCGGTCGGCTCGCCGCCGACGATGCCGGCCAGAGCCTCCGCCCGCTCGTCGTCGGCCACCACGGTCATGGCGCCGTCCAGCGCGTAGTCCTTGCCGTTCAGCGCCGCCAGGGTCTCGCCCTCGCGGCCCAGGCGGACGGTGATGTTGCCCTTCACCGTGTCGGCGTCGAAGACGTGCAGCGGACGTGCGGCGTCGAAGGTCAGGTAGTTGGTGATGTCGACCAGCGCCGAGATCGGGCGCAGGCCGATGGACACCAGCTTGTCCTGCAGCCATTTCGGCGACGGGCCGTTCTTCACGCCGCGGATATAGCGGCCGACGAACAGCGGGCAGGCCTCGGGCGCGGCGATGCTGACGCCGATCGGGCTGGCGAAGCGGCCCTCCACCGGCGAGGTGTCGAGATGCCCGGCGGTCAGCGGCTTCAGCGTGCCCATGCCGGCGGCGGCGAGGTCGCGGGCGATGCCGCGCACGCCGGCGCAGTCGGCGCGGTCGGGCGTCAGGTTGATGTCGATGACCGGATCGTTCAGCCCGGCATAGTCGGCGAAGCCGGCGCCGACCGGGGCGTCCTCCGGCAGCTCGATGATGCCCTCATGCTCGTCGGACAGCTTCAGCTCGCGCTTGGAGCACATCATGCCGTTCGACTCGACGCCGCGGATGACGCCCTTCTTCAGCGTGATGTCGGAACCGGGGACATAGGTCCCCTCCGGCGCGAAGACGCCCTTCATGCCGGCGCGCGCGTTCGGGGCGCCGCAGACGACCTGCAGGGTGCCGGTGCCGGTATCGACCATCAGCACGCGCAGCTTGTCGGCGTCCGGGTGCTTCTCGGCCGAGACGACATGGGCGACGCGGAAGGGCGCCAGCTCCTTCGACCGGTCATGGACGCCCTCCACCTCCAGGCCGAGGGCGGTCAGCTTTTCCGTGATCTGGTCGAGCGAGGCGTCGGTCTCCAGATGGTCCTTCAGCCAGGACAGCGTGAACTTCATGGGTCCGGCTCCTTAGCGCGTCAGGCCGTGGGCGATGTTGGGAATGTCGAGCGAGGCGAAGCCGTAATGCTTCAGCCAGCGCAGGTCTGCTTCGAAGAAGGTGCGCAGGTCGGGGATGCCGTATTTCAGCATCGCCACGCGCTCCACCCCCATGCCGAAGGCGAAGCCCTGGTAGCGGGTGCTGTCGATGCCGCAGGCTTCCAGCACGTTCGGGTGGACCATGCCGCAGCCGAGGATCTCCAGCCAGTCGCCGTAATTGCCCAGCTTCAGCTCGCCGCCCTTGCGGGAGCAGCCGATGTCGACCTCCGCCGACGGTTCGGTGAAGGGGAAGAAGCTGGGACGGAAGCGCAGCGGCAGGTCGTCCACATCGAAGAAGGCGCGGCAGAACTCCACGAGGCAGCCCTTCAGGTGCCCCATGTTGGTCGCCTCGTCGATGACCAGCCCCTCGATCTGGTGGAACATCGGGGTGTGGGTCATGTCGTAGTCGGAGCGGTATGTGCGCCCCGGCGCGATGATGCGGATCGGCGGCTTGTTGTTCAGCATGGTGCGGACCTGCACCGGGCTGGTGTGGGTGCGCAGCAGCATCTTCTTATCGGCCCCGTTTTCCGAGGGGGCGTCGGGCAGATAGAAGGTGTCGTGCATGTCGCGCGCCGGGTGGCCGGGCGGGAAGTTCAGGGCGGTGAAGTTGTGGAAATCGTCCTCGATGTCCGGCCCTTCGGCGACCGAGAAGCCCATCTCGGCGAAGATGGCGACCATCTCGTCCATCGTCTGGCTGATCGGGTGGATGCGCCCTTCGGTCTCCGGGCGGACCGGCAGGGTGACGTCGACCCGCTCGGCCTCCAGCCGCGCCTTCAGGTGGGCGGCGGCGAGGTCGGCCTTGCGCGCGTCGATGGCGGCGGCGATCTCATCCTTCAGCGCGTTGAGCTGCTGGCCGCGCTCCTTGCGTTCGTCGGGGGTGAGTGCCCCCAGCTCCTTCATGAAGCCGGTGATGCGCCCCTTCTTGCCGAGCGCGGAAACCCGCACCTCGTCCAGCGCCGAGAGGTCGGCGGCGGCGTTGACCTGCGACAGAAGTTCGTCTTTCAGCGCGTCGAGCATGGCGGTTCCCGGCAAGCGTGGGGAAAAATCGGTGCAAACAGAAAAAGGGAGCCGGCCCAGCGGCCCGGCTCCCTTCTCTTACAACTGACGCCGTGACGGCAAGCGTTCCCTGACGTCAGGAAACGCAAGGCACGTTACGCGGCGGCCTTGGAGGCGAGCGCGGCCTGGGCCTGGTCCACCAAGGTCTTAAAGGCCTCCGGCTCGCGCGCGGCCAGATCGGACAGGACCTTGCGGTCGATCTCGATGCCGGCCAGCTTGATGCCGTTGATGAAGCGCGAGTAGGTCAGGCCGTACTGACGGACACCGGCGTTGATGCGCTGGATCCACAGGCCGCGGAAATCGCGCTTCTTATTGCGGCGATCACGATAGGCATAACGAAGCGCCTTCTCGACCTTCTCGACCGCAATGCGGAAATTCTTGGAGTTGCGACCCCGGTAGCCCTTGGCGAGCTTCAGGATCTTGCGGTGACGGGCGTGCGTCGTGACGCCGCGCTTAACACGAGCCCATGGTTCAGTCCTTCCGAATTCTATGATGTGCCGAGATCAGGCGTTGCGCAGCCAGTTCTTCAGCACCGTGCGGGCGTTGGAGTCGCACAGGGTCATCATGCCGCGCGCATTGCGCTTCATGTTCGGGGACTTCTGTTCCAGGCAGTGGCGCTTGTAGGCGGCCTGAGCGCGAACCTTACCCGTGGCGGTCACCTTGAAGCGCTTCTTGGCGCCGCTCTTCGTCTTCAGCTTGGGCATTTTCGTTTCCTAGAGGGAAATGAGGCGGAATTCCATCGGACGGGTGGGCATGCCCTGAGCCATACGGCCCGGCCTCGCCGCCCGTGGAAGGATGCGCTTATACGCGCGGGGACGGCGGGATGCAAGGGGGATGTGGGGGCGTGCGTGTCTTGAAGCCTGCGAAAACTCTCGGCAGCACGCGGGGGGCATGGATGACGGAAAGCCGATCTGTTTGGAGGATTACGCCTACCAAGGGATGCATACCCCACAGACATATTGTCGCTTGTGAATACGCTCACTTTCTGGCAACCTACCGGAAGGAGATGTGCCTCGGCGCATTGTGCTTATCAACACTCCAGATGATAACTAGGAATTAACAAAGATTTATCCTGGGTCATGAGAAAATCTTGTCAAAAAATAAGGCGCGTTTATGCGGCATGGGCAAGGATCATGGTCATGCCATCCGCCTCGCATTGGTATATCTCATCGGCGCCAGCGGAATGTCGTTCACCGCTGCCTATATAGAAGGCCGACTATTTGAGCATACCTATATAATTAATTCAAAGGGAGAACTTGAAACTGTTTTACCATACATTCTAAATATTTCGACGATATTTGATTTTTTTCTTCTGAACCCGATAGTTATTTACTACATAACACTTTCTTCTCTGAAAGCCCAAGAGTCGTGTGTAATTATGAGAAAAAGCCGGCAGATTTCGCTGTATCATACGGCGGGAGCTGCTGTTCTGTCGCTTGCCATCGGCATAATGACGATGAAGTTCTATGTCGGCAATTTTTCAGGAACCTATGACGCAACACTTATTCCAGCTCAAACCGGTGGGAATCGGATAACTTTGACTGGATGGATTGTCTTCTTCTGGACAACTATATTTATATCGGCACTCGTATATGGATGCATACGTCACGGATTCTATGTGGCTTACATCTTTTCGCTCGATAGCAGCAGCTTGCCATATTCACCATTCCACACGGATGAGGCTGGCGGTGTAAAGTTCCTAATTGATCCGGCTGTATGTTTTATGTACGCAATGATGACCCTCCTGTTGATATTTGGTGTTTTTGCGCTCCATGATAAGATCATTTTTAACATTCACGATAGCAACAGGCTATGGGGGTTTTGATTTATATTACATTTGGCTTGCCATTGTTTGTTGCGCCATTCTTCCATTTACATAAGCTCATGAAAGAGCGGAGGAGATCGTACGTCGATCAAGTTACTACAACAGTAAATGACATGTTCTTGGCGCAATATCGTGACACTATTTCCGGCAATGTAAACAATATTAGTGACCGCATATCAGCGCTAGATTATATTGAAAAATATCGTAAAATAGCAAATAGCCTTCCGCTCTGGCCGTTGCCGATTAAAATTTCGGCGCCGCCTTTGGGTTCTCTTGTTGCAGCAAGCTTACCTCTGGCAATTAAGCTTCTAAATGGGACCTTGGAAAAGGTCGGAGCATTAGTTCCATGAGAGGTGTCGTCACGATTATTCACGGAGCGCGCCGAGTAGGACAAAATGCAGAATTCCGGCCGGAGTGGCCCGAAGAACTAGCTAGATTTTTCCTGGTTAGCGGAATGGATGTTGCGAAACCATTTTACTGGTCAGGTCGTGTCAAAGACGCCTTCTCAGAAAATCTTGCTGAGGAATTCGCTAGATTTATTTCGGATCCCAAAGGGTGCCTTGGGTTGGGGAAGCGATCCCGCAATACATATTCGCAAAGTCACTAGGGGGAGCCATTGCTGAGGGGGCGCTTACATACCTCAATCACTTAGATCAAACTTCATTTAGAGTGAAGCGTCTCATAAGGGTTGCAATGCCGGATGCTCGTAGAAACTTTATGATTCCACTCGCCGATGAGATTATCGACGTCAATTCGAGGTCAGACAATTTGCGCCGTATGGCTCTTTGGCCTACAACGATATGGGCGATGCTAAGGTTTGGCAACAGGCGAACCCAAATCAATACGCATCAATCACTATGGTTGAAGGGCTTTAGCCACGCCGACCTGAACAATAATATCGCCACATCATATGCCGGTGAGAGCACAACACTTTATAAATTCTATGATAAATTACTGATCTAGGAAAAATACTCCCTGTATGCGTAGTAGTTCATGTATCCGAGCAAAGCTCCAGGCGGAATATCAATGAGATAATGCTGTTTTGTGAATACTGTGCTTAATGAAATTAGAGTTGGAAATATCAGTGCCAAATAAGACCATGGTCCAAACATGCCCTGCAGGTTGTCAGTGAGGTGCAAGGCGGTGAGCATGGCAACACTGACATGCATACTGGGAAAGCTGTTCGTCCTTGCATCATACTGATGTACAAGTGCCAGGAATCTGATGGAAAGCGATGCATTGTTTTCGTAATGCCGCCACCGTTCAGGTACTTGAACTGGAAGAATGTAGAATATCATCACTTGAATCGCCAAGAAGCGTGACAAAGCTGAACGCAGTAAAATTAAATTTTCGGAAATCGTCTATTGAAAATACTAATAGAAGAATTACAGGATAGTACAAGGCTGAATATACCCAAACCCATTCTGGAACGAACGGTATGGCATCATCGAGACGTGATCGGATCTCAATTGGTGACCTCAGCGGCTTACGTTGGGGTGAGAAATAAAATTGATAACCCCAACTATAAGTATGATTGCTATCAGCAGATTTACAAAATAACCTAATGGCGACATGAGAAAATAATTCCTAGTTATCACCTCCCTCCCCGCATGCCCTCAGCCGCCTTGACCACCGCCGCCCGAAGGCTGGCGTCGGTCACCGTCGTGTAGATCTCCGTCGTCGAAATGCTCTGGTGCCCCAGCAGGCGTTGGACGAACCGGATGTCCACGCCATTCTCCAGCAGCCGGGTCGCCGCCGTGTGGCGCAGCATGTGTGGAGTGACGCGGCGGGACAGTTGCGCATCCTCGCCAATTCCGCGAATCAGCAAGCGGAGATGCTGGGTCGATGCCGGCCCGCCCGTTCCCGTCATCAGGAACCGGTCATGGTCACGCCGCCGCGCGCCCGTCACACCCTGATAAGCCGTCACCAGCGCCGTCACCGCATCGTCGGGCAGGAACACCCGGCGCTGGCGGCTGCCCTTGCCGACGATGGTGATGACGCGGCCGGTCAGATCCACATCCTCCACCCGCATGCCGGCCAGTTCCCCCACGCGCAACCCCGTGGCCAGCAGAACCTCCACCGCCACCAGCGCCGTGAAGGCGTCATGGTCGGCCTTGCGGGCGGCACGCACTGCCTTGGTTTCGGTGATCCGGCCGGTAATCCCCGCCCCGGCGAGTGCGGCGGCCCGCAAGCGGCGCACCTCGTCGTCGGTCAGGTTGCGGGGCAGGCGGCGCGGCAGGCGGATGCGGGCGTCCAGCCGGTGGAAGGGGCTGATCTCGATCACCTCGTCCAGTTCAAGCCAGCGGAACATCACCTTCAGACAGGCGATCCGCCGCTTGACGCTGGTTTCCTTCAGCCGCCGCACCTCGAACAGGTGGCTGAGATAGCGGCGCAGCAGCGGGCGCTCCACGACCGCCACCGCTGTCGCGGGGGCCGGCGAACCGCTCGAACTCGGCCAGATCGATGGTGTAGGCGCGCAGGCTGTGGGGCGACAGGTTCTTGGCGACCCGGCAATGGGTCAGGAATTCGGCGCAAGCTTCAGCAAGGGTCATGCCGATCCACCAGAGGCTCCCACCCACGGCCACCACAGCCACAGGAATACGGGCGTATGTTCTTCCCGGCAGTCAGTAGGCCAGCCCCTGGCCGATGGCAAGCACAGCCGGCGCCTTGGGGCTCTTCCGCCGAATGGACGGCGAAGCCGGACAGGCAGGAATTCTCCCCATCCTTTCCCGGTAGCCGACCCCATGGTAGGATTGATTACCTACGCCCCCCCCAGGAGGTCTCCACGGCGATGGAACATCACCGGGAAACTGTTTCACCCTGTTCCATCATCCGGCAAACCGCCGGCTCACCGCCCGGCCGCGCCCGATGGAACAGTCTCCGAAACCTGTTCCACGATGTTCCATCCCCGCAGCCTCCCGACCGACGCCCCCATCCGCCCTACGCCATTCGCCGCAGCGCCTTCCGCACCGCACGCCCCCGCTGGCGCATGGCCCTTGCGCGCGCTATCTTCCCGGCCATGAGCGACCGCACCCCCCCATCCTCCGCCGATCCGCAAAAGCCCGTCTCCGGTGCCGAAGGCAACTGGTTCGGCTTCACCCCCGTCGATCCGTCCGCCAAGTCCGGGCTGGTCCGCGCCGTCTTCGACAGCGTGGCGACCAACTACGACCTGATGAACGACCTGATGTCGGGCGGCATCCATCGGCTGTGGAAGGATACGCTGATGGATTTGGTGGCGCCCAAGCCGGACATGACCCTGCTGGACGTGGCCGGCGGCACCGGCGACATCGCCTTCCGCTTCCTTAAGCGCGGCGGCGGGGCCGCGGTGGTCTGCGACATCACCGAGGCGATGGTCCGGGTGGGCCGCGACCGCGCGGTCGACCGCAACATCCTGTCCGGCGTGCAATGGACGGTCGGCGACGCGGAACGGCTCCCCATCGCCTCGCGCTCGGTCGACGCCTACACCATCGCCTTCGGCCTGCGCAACGTCACCCGCATCGACGAGGCGATCAAGGAGGCGCACCGCGTCCTGAAGCCCGGCGGCAAGTTCTATTGCCTGGAATTCAGCCACGTCGTCCTGCCGGTGCTGCGTGAGCTGTACGACGTCTATTCCTTCCAGGTGCTGCCCTTCATGGGCCGCGTGGTGGCGAAGGACGAGGCGAGCTACCGCTATCTGGCCGAGAGCATCCGCCGCTTCCCGCAACAGGCCGATCTGGCCAAACGGATCGAGGCCGCCGGATTCGGCGCCGTGCGCGTGCGCAACCTGTCGGGCGGGATCGCCGCCATCCATTCCGGCTGGCGGATCTAAGACCCCGTGTTCCGTATCCTGCGCAACCTGATCCGGATGGCCGTGATCGGCCGAACGGTCGCCCGTCACGATGCCCTGCCCACCAGCCTGCTGGGCACCGCCCCCGGCCTGCTCTGGCTGTGGCGCCGCATCGCCCGCAAGGACGTGCCCGGCCGCGAGGGCGAGCGGCTGGCCCGCGCGCTGGCCGAACTCGGGCCCACCTACATCAAGCTGGGGCAGCTTCTGTCCACCCGCTCCGATCTGGTCGGCGAGCGGATGGCCGTCGATCTGGCGGAGCTGCAGGACAAGCTGCCGCCCTTCCCCGCTCATCAGGCCCGCGCCATCATCGAGGCGGAGTTCGGCCAACCGGTCCAGTCCCTGTTCCAGAGCTTCGACGACAAGCCGGTCGCCGCCGCCTCCATCGCCCAGGTGCATTTCGCCGTCACCGCCGATGGGCAGGAGGTGGCGGTCAAGGTGCTGCGTCCTGGCATCGAAGAGGCGTTCGAGCGCGACATCGACCTGTTCTACCGGCTGGCGAGCCTTGCCCAATGGGTGCTGCCGCGGCTGAAGCGGCTGCGCCTGACCGAGATTGTCGACACCTTCGCCCGCACGTCCCGGCTGGAGATGGATCTGCGGATGGAGGCGGCGGCGGCCTCGGAGCTGGCGTCGAACTTCAAGGACGATCCGACCTTCAACGTGCCGAAGGTCGATTGGGAGCGCACCGGCGGCCGGGTGCTGACGCTGGAGCGCATCCGCGGCTTCAAGGTGGACGAGCCCGCCCGCATCTCCGCCGCCGGTTTCGACCGCGACGAGATCCTGGCGATGGCCTCGGCCAGCTTCTTCAACCAGGTGTTCCGCGACGGCTTCTTCCATGCCGATTTGCATCCCGGCAACCTGTTCATCAACGAACAGGGCCACCATCACCGCCGTCGATTTCGGCATCATGGGCCGGCTGGACCGCGAGACGCGCTATTACCTCGCCGACATGCTGATCGGCTTCCTGACGGGCGACTACCGCCGCGTCGCGCTGGTGCATTTCGAGGCCGGCTACGTCCCGCGCCACCAGTCGATCGAGATTTTCACCCAAGCCTGCCGCGCCATCGGCGAGCCCTTGCAGAACAAGCCGCTGGCCGACATCTCGGTCGGCCGGCTGCTGGCCCAGCTGTTCGCGGTCACCGAACAGTTCGAGATGGAAACCCAGCCGCAGCTGCTTCTCCTGCAGAAGAGCATGCTGACGGCCGAGGGCGTCGGCCGGCTGCTGAACCCCAACATCAACATGTGGGAACTGGCCCGGCCGCTGATCGAGGAGTGGATGCGCGAGAATCGCGGGCCGGAGGCGCAGTTCATCGACGATGCCGGCGCCATCCTGTCCACGATCCGCCGCATTCCCGCCCTGGTCAGCGAGGCCGAACGGGTAACCCGCGACATGTCGGAAGGCGGGGTGCGCCTGCACCCGCAGACCGTCCGCCAGATGCTGAACGGCTGGGAGACCCGCCGCCGCTCGGACCGCGCCGCCCTGTGGGTGATCGCGGCCCTGCTCGCGGTGATCGCGGTGCAGATGCTGTAAGGGCCGCGAAGGCGCCAAAGCCCCCGAGGCGCTCTCGTCTGCCGTCATTCCCGCGAAGGCGGGAATCCAGGCTTTTCAGACGCTTGAACCAGAAGCCTGGATCCCCGCCTTCGCGGGGATGACGGCCGAGAGAGGGGCTTTTTTCCTCAATACCCCCGGCTGCGGTCCACCAGATTGGGCAGCGGCCGGCCGTCACGCAGGGCCTTCACCGCCGTCGCCACCTGCTCGGCGCAAAGCGACGGGTGGGTGACTCCGGCGACATGGGGTGTGACGCGGACCTTCGGATGGCGCCAGAGCGGATGGTCCGCCGGCAACGGCTCCGTCGCGAAGACGTCCAGGCTGGCACCGCGCAGATGCCCGCTCTCCAGCGCGTCGAGCAGGTCCTGCTCGACCAGATGCCCGCCGCGGGCGGCGTTGATCACCACCGCCCCCTTGGGCAAGGCGGCGAACAGCGACGCATCCATGATGCCGCGGGTCTCGTCGGTCAGCGGCAGCAGACAGACCAGGAAATCGCATTGCGGCAGCATCGCCGCCAGCCCGTCTGGACCGGAGAAGCTCTCCACCCCCTCGATGCTCTTGGGGCTGCGGCTCCAGCCCATCAGGCGATAGTCCAGGGTCCGCAGCGTGCGGGCCGATGCCGCCCCCAACTCGCCCATGCCCAGGAAGCCGATGGTCACTCCGGAGGCCGGGCGATGATCCAACTGCTCCCACCGCGCTTCGGACTGGAAGGCGGCATACGCGTCCATCAGCCGGTGCCAGTACAGAACCTGATAGACCACATAGCCGGCCATATCGACGGTCAGCCCCTCCGACACCATCCGCACCAGCGGCACGTCGGGCAGGGTCGGATCCTCCAGGATCGGCTCCACCCCGGCTCCCAGCGACACGATCAGCCGCAGGTTGGGCAGGGTCGCCAGCATGCCGGCCGGCGGCTTCCACACCACCGCCACCTCGATGTCGGCGATGTCGCCGGTATCGGGCCAGACGCGCATCTCCAGGTCGGGAAAATGGCGGGCGATTTCCCGGCGCCAATCCTCGGCGCTGTCGCTGGCGGAGCAGAACAGAAGCGTCACGGCCGAACCCCTGCTATCTAGATTGCTGTTGGGGTGCGAACGATAGCGCCTTTCCCGAACTCCGCAAGGAAGCAAGCCCGTGCCGCGCCTGATCCTGCTGAACAAGCCCTATGGCGTGCTGCCGCAATTCACCGACGACCAGGGCCGCCCGACCCTGGCGGAACTGGTGCCGGTGAAGGGCGTCTATGCCGCCGGCCGGCTCGACCGCGACAGCGAGGGGCTGCTGGCCTTGAGCGACGATGGCCCGCTGATCGCCCGCATCGCCTCGCCGGCCAACAAGATGCCGAAGACCTATTGGGTGCAGGTGGAGGGTGTGCCGACCGACGAGGCGCTGGAGGCGCTGCGCCGTGGCGTGACGCTGAAGGACGGCCCCACCCTGCCGGCCGAGGTGCGGCGGATGGACGAGCCCGAGTCGCTGTGGCCGCGCGATCCGCCGGTGCGCTACCGCGCCGCCATCCCCACCAGCTGGATCGCGCTCACCATCCGCGAGGGACGCAACCGGCAGGTCCGCCGCATGACCGCAGCGGTCGGCTTTCCAACCCTGCGGCTGATCCGCTGGTCGATCGGCGACTGGACTCTGGACGGGCTGGCGCCGGGGCAGTGGCGGGAGGTCCCCCAACCGCCCGCGACACCCACCAAGGGGCCAACGACCCCGGCACCAACCGGTCAGCGCAGCCCCGTCAAGCCGCGCCGAACAGTTGCTCCTCGCTCAGCGCCATCACGCTCGCGGAGCCGTTGACGACGGTCGCCCGCAGCGCCGCCGCCTTCGGCAGCACATGGGTGGCGTAGAAGCGGGCGGTCAGCGGCTTGGCCGACAGGAAGGCGGTGTCGGCATCGCCCTCCGCCAGCCGTTCCGCCGCCACCTTGGCGGCGCGGGCAAGCTGCCAGCCGCCGGCGACGACACCCATCAGCTCCAGCAGCGTCACCGACGCGGCGGCCGGCAGGCGCGGGTCCTGCTTGGCCACGCCCAGCACCCAGGCCACCGCCTGCTTGGCCTCCAGGACAGCGGCGGCAAGTTCGGCACCGGTGACCCGCATGGACTCGTCGGCTTGGCCGGACAACTCGCCGGCCAGCGCCGCGATCTCGTCGAGCAGGCCGTTGATCGTCGCGCCGCCGTCGCGCAGGATCTTGCGGTTGATCAGGTCGTTGGCCTGGATGGCGGTCGTGCCCTCGTAGATCGTGGTGATGCGGGCATCGCGCAGATGCTGGGCGGCGCCGGTCTCCTCGATGAAGCCCATGCCGCCATGAACCTGCACGCCGTCCGACGCCAGCTGCTGGCCGGTCTCGGTGCACCAGCCCTTGGCGATGGGGGTCAGCAGATCGACCAGCAGCGCGGCCCGGCCGCGCGCCGCCTCGTCGGCATGGTGATGCGCCACGTCCACCGCGGCGGCGGCGGTGTAGAGGATGCCGCGCATCGCCTCGATCCGCGCCTTCATGCCCATCAGCAGGCGGCGGACGTCGGGGTGGTTGACGATGCCCTTCGACTGGCCTTCGGTCCAGCCCAGCGGCTTGCCCTGCACGCGGTCGCGGGCATAGGCCAAAGCCTGCTGATAGGCGCGCTCGGCGATCGACAGCCCCTGCATGGCGACGTTCAGCCGGGCATGGTTCATCATGGTGAACATGTATTCCAGGCCGCGGTTCGGCTCGCCCACCAGGAAGCCGGTCGCCCCGCCCTCGTCGCCGAAGGACAGCACGGCGGTCGGGCTGCCGTGGATGCCCAGCTTGTGCTCCAGCGACACGCACTTCACCTGATTGCGGGCGCCGAGGGAGCCGTCGGCATTGACCAGGAACTTCGGCACGACGAAAAGGCTGATGCCCTTCACCCCCGGAGGCGCATCGGGCAGGCGGGCCAGCACCAGATGGACGATGTTCTCCGTCAGGTCATGGTCGCCATAGGTGATGAAGATCTTCTGCCCGCTGACGAGGTAATGGTCGCCGTCCGGCACCGCGCGCGACCGCGTGGCGGCAAGGTCCGACCCCGCCTGCGGCTCGGTGATGTTCATGGTGCCGGTCCACTCGCCCGAGATCATCTTGGGCAAATAGAGGTCCTTCAGCGCCTCGGAGCCATAGAGCTGAACCGCGTTCACCGCCCCCTGGGTCAGCATCGGGCAGAGCGCGAAGGCCATGTTGGCGGAATGCCACATCTCCTGCACCGCGGTGTTCAGCAGGTTGGGCAGCCCCATGCCGCCGCGCGTGGGATCGAAGGGCAGCCCGTTCCAGCCGCCCTCCACCAGCGCCTGCCACGCAGGCCCCCAGCCCTCCGCCGTGCGGGCAATGCCGTCGGTGTCGAGTATGGCGCCCTGGACGTCGCCGATGCGGTTCAGCGGAGCCAGGATGTTCTCGGCGATCTTCGCCGCCTCGCCCAGGATGCTGTCCACCATGTCGGGGCTGGCATCCTCGAAGCCCGGCAGAGCCGCCACATCGGCCATGCCGGCGAGGTGGTCGAGGACGAAGCGGATCTCTTTCAGCGGCGGGGTGTAGGGGATCGCGGCGGCGGTCATGGGGGACCTCTTCGGGGGAACGGGGGAAAGAACGGTGTCAGACGGCCTGCTGCAGCTCCGGCATTGCCTTGAACAGGTCGGCGACGAGGCCGTAGTCGGCGACCTGGAAGATCGGCGCCTCCTCGTCCTTGTTGATGGCGACGATCACCTTGCTGTCCTTCATGCCGGCCAGATGCTGGATGGCGCCGGAGATGCCGACGGCGACATAGAGGTCCGGCGCGACGATCTTGCCGGTCTGCCCGACCTGATAGTCGTTGGGCACGAAGCCGGCATCGACGGCGGCCCGGCTGGCGCCCACCGCCGCGCCCAGCTTGTCGGCGATGGCCTCCAGCAGGTGGAAGTTGTCGCCCGACTGCATGCCGCGACCGCCGGAAATCACGATGCGGGCGGAGGTCAGTTCCGGACGCTCCGACTTCGACAGCTCGGCCGAGACGAAGCCCGACAGGGCGGGGTCGGCCGCGGCGGCGATGCTCTCGACCGGGGCGGCGTTGGTGGCGGTGGCGGCCTCGAAGGCGGTGGTGCGGACGGTGACGACCTTCACCGCGTCGGCCGACTGCACGGTGGCGATGGCGTTGCCGGCGTAGATCGGCCGCTCGAACGTATCAGCCGAGACCACGGCGGTGATCTCGGAGATCATCGCCACGTCGAGCAATGCCGCGACGCGCGGCAGCACGTTCTTGCCCACCGAGGTGGCGGCGGCGAGGACATGGCTGTAGCCGGGGGCGAGCGAGACCAGCAGGGCCGCGACCGGCTCGGCCAGGGCGTGTTCGTAGGCGGCATCGTCGGCGAGCAGCACCTTGGCGACGCCGGCCAGCTTGGCGGCCTGATCGGCGGCGGGAGCGGCGTTGCGGCCGGCGACCAGGACGTGGATGTCGCCGCCGAGCTTGGCGGCGGCGGTCACCGTGTGGGCGGTGGCGGGCTTGAGGCTGACGTTGTCGTGGTCGGCGAGGATCAGGATGGGCATGGCGGATTCCTCTGTCGGGCGGGGTGTGGGAGTGCAGTCACTTGCCCCCACCCCGACCCTCCCCCGCTCTCAGCGGACCGAAGGTCCGTCCGATGCGGAGGAGGGGGTAAGTGCTGATGCGGGAGGGTGGCGGAGTTCCCTCCCCTGCGGAGCGGGGGAGGGTTAGGGTGGGGGCACCGAAGCCGGCGCTCAGATCACCCGCGCCTCGTTCTTCAGCTTGTCGACCAGGGCGGCGACGTCCGGCACCTTGATGCCGGCCTGACGCTTCGCCGGCTCGGCGACCTTCACCGTGGTCAGGCGCGGCGTCACATCGACGCCCAGGCTGTCCGGTGTGATCGTCTCCAGAGGCTTCTTCTTCGCCTTCATGATGTTCGGCAGGCTGGCATAGCGCGGCTCGTTCAGGCGCAGGTCGGCGGTGACCACCGCCGGCAGCTTCAACGACACGACCTCAAGCCCGCCGTCGATCTCGCGCGTCACCGCCACGGCGTCACCAGCCGGCGCGACCTTCGAGGCGAAGGTGCCCTGGCCCCAGCCGAGCAGCGCCGCCAGCATCTGGCCGGTCTGGTTGCAGTCGTCGTCGATGGCCTGCTTGCCGAGGATCACCATCCCCGGCGCCTCCTTTTCGACCAGCGCCTTGAGGACCTTGGCGACGGCCAGCGGTTCGGTCGTCACGTCGGTCTGCACCAGGATGGCGCGGTCGGCACCCATGGCGAGAGCGGTGCGCAGCGTCTCCTGGGCCTGCGACAGGCCGACGGACACCACGACGATCTCGGTCGCCGTGCCAGCCTCCTTCAAGCGGACGGCCTCTTCGACGGCGATCTCGTCGAACGGATTCATCGAGAACTTCACATTGGAGGTCTCGACGCCGGACTGGTCGGTCTTGACCCGGATCTTGACATTGTAATCGACGACGCGCTTCACGGCGCAGAGGATCTTCATGGCGCGGGTCCCCTAAGGATTGGGCAGCATGTGGGCATGAGGAAGCTTTGCCCCCACCCCGACCCTCCCCCGCTGGGCGGGGGAGGGGGCGGATGCTTGCAAAGGCATCGCAAAGGAGGGCGGCAGTCCCCTCCCCCGCCCAGCGGGGGAGGGTTAGGGAGGGGGCAACCGGCCCCGCCCCTTACAGCCCCTCGGTCTGCTTGCGCAGGACGTATTTCTGGATCTTGCCCGTCGAGGTCTTCGGCAGCGGGCCGAACACCACCGTGCGCGGGCACTTGAAGTGGGCCATATGCGACCTGCAGAAGGCGATGATATCGGCCTCGGTCGCGGTGGCTCCGTCCTTCAGCGTGATGAAGGCGCAGGGCGTCTCGCCCCACTTCTCGTCATGGCGGGCGACGACCGCGGCCTCCAGCACCTCGGGGTGCTTGTAGAGGACGTCTTCCACCTCGATCGACGAGATGTTCTCGCCGCCGGAGATGATGATGTCCTTCGACCGATCCTTGATCTCGACATAGCCGTCCTCATGCCAGACGGCGAGGTCGCCGGTGTGGAACCAGCCGCCGGCGAAGGCTTCATCAGTCGCCTTGGGGTTCTTCAGGTAGCCCTTCATGACGTTGTTGCCGCGCATCATGATCTCGCCCATCGTGCGGCCGTCCTTCGGCACCGGCTCCAGTGTGAAGGGATCGGCGACGATCACCGCCTCCAGCATCGGGCCGCGCACGCCCTGGCGGGCCTTGATCGCCGCCTTCTCGTCGAGCGACAGGCCGTCCCAGCGGTCGTGCCAGACGCAGACCACGGTCGGGCCGTAGCATTCGGTCAGGCCATAGACATGGGTGACTTCCCAGCCCATGCGCTCCATGCCGGCGATGACGGCGGCGGGCGGGGCGGCGCCGGCCACCATCACCTTCACCTTCTGCTCGATGCCCTGCTTCAGCTCGGCCGGCGCGTTGTTCAGCATGTTCAGAACGATGGGCGCGCCGCAGAAATTGGTCACCCGCTCCTCGCGGATCAGCGTCAGCACGGCGTCGGGGCGGACCTGGCGCAGGCAGATCGCGGTGCCGGCGGTGACCGCGATGGTCCAGGGGAAGCACCAGCCGTTGCAGTGGAACATCGGCAGCGTCCACAGATACACGGGCGCGTCGCCCATGTTCCAGGACAGCGCGTTCGACACCGCGTTCAGGTAGGCGCCGCGGTGGTGATAGACGACGCCCTTCGGATTGCCGGTGGTGCCGGAGGTGTAGTTCAGCGCGATGGCCTGCCATTCGTCGGACGGCAGGGTCCAGGGATGCTCGGCACCGACATCGCTGATGAAGGACTCGTAGTCGCGGTCGCCGATCAGTTCGCCGCCGCTGTAGGTCGGATCATCGATGTCCACCACCGGGATCGGCGCATCCAGCAGGGCCAGCGCCTTCTTGGCGACGGCGGAGAACTCGCGGTCGACGATCAGGATCTTCGCCTCGCCATGCTTCAGGATGAAGGCGATGGCCTCGGCGTCCAGGCGGGTGTTGACCGCGTTCAGCACGGCACCGGCCAGCGGCACGCCGAAATGCGCTTCGAACAGTTCCGGCGTGTTGGCGGCCAGCATGGCGACGGTGTCGCCCTTGCCGATCCCCAGGTTCGCCAGCGCCGCGGCCAGACGGCGCACGCGGACGAAGGTTTCGGCCCAGGTTCGGCGGACCGGGCCATGGACGACGGCCAGCCGGTCGGGCCACACGGAGGCGGCGCGCTCCAGGAAAGTCAGCGGCGTCAGCGCGACGAAATTGGCGGCGTTGCGGTCGAGATCGCGTTCATACGGATTGGCGCGGACATCGGCTGCGGCGGCAGTATCACTCATCGGACCGTTCTCCCCAGGGGTTCTTGTTAGGCGCCGGCATTGGACGCGGCTGTGTTGGAAACAGCCTGTACCAGATCAGCTTTGCGCAACTTTCTCAGGATTATGACCAATTGTTATTGGAGTTGTTGCAGCCCTAGGCAAGCGAGGCACCCCTTTCACCGTAATCCGGATCAGCGCAACCAGGTCACGTCACCGGCGAACAGGTATCCGGCACCGTAGACCGTCTTGATCAGCCGCGGAGCGCGGGGATCGTCCTCGATCTTCTTGCGGATCCGCGACACGCGGACGTCGATGCTGCGGTCGTAGGGAAAATCGTCACGGTCCTGGTCGGGACCTTGCAGATGCTCGCGCGACAGCACGCGCTTGGGCGCCTTCAGCAGGGTCAGCAGCAGCGAGGCCTCCGCCGCGGTCAGGCTTTCCTGGCGGCCGTCATCGGCGCTCAGCGTCAGGTTGCCGAGGTCGAAGACCCAATTGCCGAAACGTGCCCGCGCGGTCTCCGCCGCGGCCGTGGCGCCGGCCAGCTGTTCGCGGCGGCGGATGGCGCTGTTGACGCGGGCGACCAACTCCCGCGGCTCGAAAGGCTTCACGATGTAATCGTCGGCGCCCAGCTCCAGCCCCAGGATCCGGTCGGAGGTGCCGCCTCGCCCGGACAGGATGATCACGCCGAAGCGCACGTCCTCCCACAATTCGCGAACCAGGGTCAGCCCGTCCATGTCCGGCAGGCCGAGATCGACGAGGCACAGGTCGGGTGCCTGGCGCTGGATCGCCGCCCGCGCCTCCCGCCCGCTGGCCCAGCAGGACACCTCGTAGCCGTATCCCTCCAGCACCTCTTTCACCAGCCGGCGGATGTCGGCCTCGTCCTCGACCAGATAAATGCGCTTCTTCTGCACCACGCGCGTTTCCCCTCGGCACTCGTCGCCCTGTTTTTCCAGGTGCGTTCATTTGGTCCGATCATATCAGGCCGGCGCGGGTTGGGCGGCGTGGCCGATGGCCGCCACCAAGTCCCGCTTGTCCCATGGCTTGCTCAGTATGACGGCATCGGTGGGGATATCGCCATACTCGACCGTGAATCCGCTGACCAGCACCACCCGCATGTCCGGCCGCAGCAGCCGGGCTCGCCGCGCCAGCTCCACCCCCGACAGCCCGGGCATGACGATGTCGGAGACCAGCAGAGACAGCCCGTCGATCTGCTCCACCAGCTCCGCCGCCTCGTCGCCGCTCGCCGCCTCCACCACGGAGAAGCCGAGATCGACCAGTTGCTGGCGCATCACCTGCCGGACATCGTCATTGTCCTCCGCCACCAGCGCCAGCTGGCCGGACCAGCCGCCGCCCAGGGGTTCGAGCGTCGCCGGTTCGGCATCGAGCAGGCGGGCCACCGGCTCGGCGCGCGGCAGCAGCAGGGTGACGGCGGTCCCCTCCCCCGGCCGGCTGTCGATGCGCAGATAGCCGCGCGACTGTTTGACGAAGCCGTAGACCATCGACAGCCCCAGCCCCGATCCCAGCGCCTTGGTGGTGAAGAAGGGCTCCACCGCGCGGGCCAGCGCCTCCGGCGTGAAGCCGGTGCCGGTATCGGAGACGCGGATTTCCAGGTAATCGTCGGGGCGGACCGGCTCGTCGAAGGACAGGGTGTCCTCCACCCGGCGGATGCCGACCGCGATGTCGAGCCGGCCGCCGCCCGGCATGGCGTCGCGTGCATTGATGGCGAGATTGACCAGCGCGTTCTCCAGCTGGGTCTGGTCGGCGATGGTCCAGCACTCCCGCCCCTCCTCCGGCACGCCGATGGCGATGGAACTGGGGAAGGAGCGGCGCAGCAGCACCGCCATGTCGCGGAGCAGCCCGCACAGTTCGATCGGCTCAGGCTTCAGCGGCTGCTGGCGGGAAAAGGCGAGCAGCCGGGCGGTGATGTCGGCGCCGCGGCGGCCGGCCCGCTGGGCCGGTTCCAGATACGCGTCCAGTCCCTTGACCGTCGCGTAGTGCTCGCGCGCCGCCGCAAGGTTGCCGATGATGATCGAGAGCAGGTTGTTGAAATCGTGCGCCAGCCCGCCGGAGAGCTGACCGACCGCCTTCAGGCGCTGCGCCTCCACCAGCTGGCGTTCGGTCTGCTTCTCGTCGGTGATGTCCAGGGTCAGCACGAACAGGCCGGTGACGGCGCCGTCCTCCGCTCCACCCTCGCCACGATGGGGAATCAGCGTGGTCTTGGTGACGATGTCGCGGCCGTCGCGCGGAAAGGCGTATTCGAAGGTGACCACCTCCCCCGACAGACAGCGGTCGAGATGGGGGCGCAGCACCGCCATGGCGCGCCGGCCGACCACGGCGGCAAGATCGCGGCCGATCACCTCGGCCTTGTCGCGGCCGACCAGCTCGGCCCAGCGCAGGTTGGCGAAGGTCAGCCGCCCGTCGCGGTCCAGCCCGGCGATGCTGGCGGGGATCGCATCCAGGATAACGCGCTGGCGCGTCTCCGCCTCCGCCAGCGCCGCGGTGCGGTCTCGGACCCGGCTGTCGAGTGTGGCGACGGTGTCGCGCAGCTGCCGGACCATGCCGTCGAAGGCGGAGCCCAGCAACCCGATCTCGTCGCCGCGGCGGATGCCGCTCTGCGCACCGAGATCGCCGGCCCGCACCTGCGCCGCGGTGTCGGCCAGCCGGCGCAGCGGCCGGACCAGACGTCCGACGGCGATGTAGCCCAGCAGGCTGCCCGCCGCCATCAACGCCATGCCGATGGCGAGGATGCGGTTGCCCAGCACCACCGACGACCTCCGCAGCTCGTCCACATAGACCGACGAGGCGATGTACCAGTCGAAGCCTTCGAAATGCCGGACCCAACTGATCTTTTCATAGGCGTAGTTGCCGGGATCGTCGGGCTTGTCCCACAGGTAGGTCAGCGGCTCCCCCCTGGCCGCGGCGGCTTTCAGATCCTCGGCGATCGGGCGGCCGGTGGCCGAATTCAGCCGGTCGCCGAAGGCCGTGCCCTCGATGTTCGAATTCGGGTGGATGATCATCCGGTTCGCCGAATCGAAGATGTAGAGATAGCCGGTGCGGGCGATGCGCAGCTTGCGCAGGGCCTGGCGCAGATCCTCGATGGCCTCGGCCTTGCGCCGCTCCACCTCGGCGTCGACGTCGGCCAGATAGGCGCCGGTGCCGACGATGATGCCGCGCTTGGGCAAATCCTTGAAGAAGCTGAGCTTCGGCGCCCGCTCGTCGCCGTTCGGCCGCCACCACGGATAGGTCTGGAAGCCCTCGCCCTCCCGCTTGGCGGTGGCGACGATGGTGGGCAGGATGTGGCGGCCCAGATTGTCGCGCAGGTCGTCGGACTTCCGCCCCTGATAGTCCGGCGAGGGATGCGACAGGATCACCGAGTCGTAGCCGATGGCCCAGACATAATCGCCGTTGCCGTAGCGGAAGGCGTGCAGCCCCTCCATCGCCTCGCGCCGCGCCTCTTCCGCCGTGATCTCGCCGCGGTCGGCACGGGCGTGGACATGCTCGATATAGCCGACCGCCAGTTCAAGCACGTCACGCAGGCGGGTCTTGTAGGACTCCACCGTGGTGCTGCGCTGCTCCTCCAGCCCGCCGCGGATCCGGCTGACCAGTTCGAACACGTTGTCGAGGATGGTGCGGCTGGCGTCGCGTTCGATCTCGTAGGCCTTCTCCTCGATAAAGGGAACGGAGAAGACATAGGCCGCCGCCGAGAACAGCCCGAGCGAGATCAGGATCGCCGAGAAAAGCCGGAGGAACAGGGGCGAGCGGATCATTTTCCGGACGGAGCGGCGGGATATGGGGATCGGTGGAATCTCCGCCATCATTCCAGCTTCGCCGCCCCGGCTCAATGCGAATCGGTGGAATTGTTACCGGAATTGCGCTGAAACAATTCGTCATATTTCCGGGAAATTTGCGAAACAGTGTTTTGTTAGCCGGAAAAGCATAAGCCCGAACAGGGTGCCACAAGGACGATTAGCGTCTGGAGGAAACATGCACTCCCCCGCGAACACTCCGGTCTACGAGCGGGTCCGCCGGAACCCGAAATTCCAGGAATTGGTCCGCCAGCGCAGCCGGCTGGCCCTGGTCCTGTCGGCCGTCGTGCTGGTCGGCTACTACAGCTTCATGATGGTGGTGGCCTTCGCGCCCGACCTGCTGCACAAGCCGATGTCCGACGGCTCGGTCCTCAGCGTCGGCTTCCCCATCGGGGCCGGGATCATCATCCTGTCCTGGCTGCTGACCGGCGTCTATTCCCATTTCGCCAACGGCCGCTTCCAGGACCTGACCGACGAGATCACGCGGGAGACGCTGCAATGACCGCCCGCCGGATCCTCCTGACGGCGGCTGCCGCCACCCTGTTCGCCCTTCCGGCGCTGGCCGCCGGCGATGTCGGGCAGCTGGAAAAGCAGCCGGTCAACCTGTCCGCCATCGGCATGTTCCTGGCCTTCGTCGTGATGACGCTGGGCATCACCTACTGGGCGGCCAGCCGGACCCGCTCGACCTCCGACTTCTACACCGCGGGCGGCGGCATCACCGGCTTCCAGAACGGGCTGGCGATCGCCGGCGACTACATGTCGGCCGCGACCCTGCTGGGTTTGTCGAGCCTGGTGTTCGCCAAGGGCTATGACGGCTTCGTCTACACCATCAGCTTCTTCGTCGGCTGGCCGATCATCCTGTTCCTGCTGGCGGAGCGGCTGCGCAACCTCGGCCACTTCACCTTCGCCGACATCGCGTCCTACCGGCTGGACCAGGGCAAGATCCGCACCTTCGCCGCCATCGGCTCGCTGACGGTGGTGTGCTTCTACCTGATCGTCCAGATGGTCGGCGCCGGCCAGCTGATCAAGCTGCTGTTCGGGCTGGACTACAACGTCGCCGTGATCGTGGTCGGCGTGCTGATGGTGGTCTACGTCACCTTCGGCGGCATGATCGCCACCACCTGGGTGCAGATCATCAAGGCGGTGCTTCTGCTGGGCGCCGGCGTGATCCTGTGCTTCCTGGCCCTGTCGCGCTTCGGCTTCAGCCTGGAGGCCATCGCCACGAGCGCCATCGCCTCGCACAAGGACGGCGTGAAGATCATGGGGCCGGGCACGCTGCTGGCCGACCCGGTGTCGGCGGTGTCGCTGTCGCTGGGCCTGCTGTTCGGCACTGCCGCGCTGCCGCACATCATGATGCGCTTCTTCACCGTTCCCAACGCGCGCGAGGCCCGCAAATCGGTCTTCTACGCGTCGGGCTTCATCGGCTTCTTCTTCCTGATCATCTGCGTGCTGGGCATGGCGGCGATCACCATCGTCGGCACCGACCCGCAGTTCTTCGAAGGCGGCAAGGTCGGCGGCAAGCTGATCGGCGGCGGCAACATGCCGGTGATGCATCTGGCCAAGGCGCTGGGCGGCGACCTGTTCCTCGGCTTCCTGTCGGCGGTCGCCTTCGCCACCATCCTGGCGGTGGTGTCGGGCCTGGCATTGGCCGGCGCCTCGGCCATCGCGCACGACCTCTACGCCCGCGTCATCCGCAAGGGCGAGGCGACGGAGCGCGAGGAGATGCGCGTTTCCAAGATCGCGTCGCTGGTTCTGGGCGTGCTGGCCGTCGTGCTGGGCATCGCGTTCGAGAAGCAGAACGTCGCCTTCCTGGTCGGCCTGACCTTCGGCGTCGCGGCGTCGGTGAACTTCCCGGTGCTGATCCTGTCGATGTACTGGAAGGGCCTGACCACCCGCGGCGCGCTGGCGGGCGGCATCGCCGGCCTGATCTCCGCGGTGACGCTGGTGATCCTGTCGAATGCGGTGTGGGTCGTGGTTCTGAACAACCCGAAGCCGATCTTCCCGTACGAGCAGCCGGCCCTGTTCTCGATGACGCTGGCCTTCATCGTCACGATCATCGTGTCGAAGCTGGACAGCAGCGCGTCCGCCCGTGCCGAGCGCGACGCCTTCGAGGACCAGTTCGTCCGCTCCCAGACCGGCATCGGCGCCGCGGCCGCGGCGAAGCACTAATTTCTCGGCATTGCTGCGAAAAGCCCCTTTCCCATCACCGGGAAAGGGGCTTTTCATTTGATGGCCGCGCATGAGTTGTTTTACCTTCCCGACTCTTCGTGCGCACAATTGGATCACTGGCGGCTTGTATGTCTTTTGAATGTTCGATCCGTGACGAGGCATGGGAGTTCGATCACATTCCGATTGCCGAGAACGAGCACATCGTGTCGATGCTGGTAGGATATGATACCGACTCGGGAGCGAATGTTTTCGTCCAGGCTGCGCTCACGCCATATCTGGATGGTGAACCGGAATACAGCTTCTGGATCCTGCGGCGAGATCCGTACACAGGCCATGAACAGCATTTTCTGAGCGGAATCGATGTTTCGCGTTTTATCAGCAAATCGGATCGTGAGCGCATTTTGACGGTTGTCCTAGCTGCAACGAAAGAGCTTCTCGAAACCAAACGACCAAAACGGGTCTATCGCTGCACCAACGATGTTGCTCCGCCGGAACGCGCTCTTGAGAAACATTATGCAGTGAGCCGCGTTTTCCGAGATGCAGGCTACGAGGTGACGCAATCGGATGATTGGTACGGAAAACGGGTTTGGTTGTCTGAATTCGTACAAACCGCCAAACATTCCAAAGATGCCGGGCGTTGAGATTCTGATTGCGGTTCCATCTATGGAACGGGTAGGATCTCTGAGGGAATTAAGCGCGTTCAGCAGAGTGATGGATCAAAATCATTCCAAAGAACGTTAGCGGAAATCCGCAAAGAGTTTGGAGAGCGATATGGACCGTAAGCAGCAGATCGCGTTCGCAGATAACGCTGAACAGCGTCACGAAGCGAATGTAGCCCGTTGGCAGAAGAATGCCGCTTACCAAGCCGCCATGTCGAAGTACGACGCTCGGCAGGAGCCAAAGCGCACCGTGAAGCACGGTTGAGAGCTTTCCTTTCTGCCGAAACGCCAGAGCCAATATGTCCGACCAATAGAGGCTGCTCCCGGTGGGAGCAGCCTTTTTCGTATAAAAGCTAATTTCCCTATCCCGCCGACACGCTGTTGTCCTTGCGGCGCGACAGCTGCACCTGACCGTCCAGGCATTTGACGTAGCCGGTCTTGCCCGGCTTCAGCCCGTCGAGGATCGTCACCAGCGCCCGCGGGATCGCCGCGAACTCCTTGGAGCCGCGCGACTGGCCGTTGTAGACGGCGATGTGCTTGCGCAGATCCTCCTTCGACACCGGCTTTCCGTCAGTCCCGATCATCCCGTCCGCCTTTCGCTCCGTTCACCGGAGACAGGCTTACGCCTGCATCCCGCCGGCCGCAATCGGCTGGGCGACGCGGTCGGCGGGAAGCGGATGGTGACGACGGTGCCGCAGCCCGGCTCGCTGTCGATGGACAGGCTGCCGCCATGCAGGGCCATCAGGTCGCGGCAGATCGACAGGCCGAGCCCGGTGCCGCCGAAGCGGCCGGGAATGCTGCTGTCGGCCTGCTGGAACGGCTCCAGGATGCGGGCCAGCGCGTCGGCGGGGATGCCGATGCCGGTGTCGCGCACCGCGATGGCGAGCCCGCCCTCCGCCTCCACCCCTGCCGCCACCGTCACCCGGCCGCCGCGCGGGGTGAACTTCACCGCATTCGACAGCAGGTTCAGCAAGACCTGCCGCAGGGCCCGCTCGTCGGCCAGCAGCTTGGGCAGGCCGGGGCCGCAGTCGCTCTCCAGCGTTACCCCGCCGGCATCGGCCGGGACCGCCGCCAGCGCTCGCAGGTGTCGATGGCGTCGGCCGGCTCCAGCCAGCTTTCGTCCAGCGTGTAGCGCCCGGCCTCCAGCTTCGACATGTCCAGCACGTCGTTGATGAGGTCCAGCAGATGGCGCCCGCTGTTCTGCACATGACGCGCATAGTCGTGATAGCGCGGGCTGCCCAGCGGACCGAACAGCTCGTGCAGCATGATGTCCGAAAAGCCGATGATCGCGTTCAGCGGGGTGCGCAGCTCGTGGCTCATGGTCGCCAGGAAGGCGCTCTTGGCGCGGTTGGCGGCTTCCGCCTGGTCGAGCGCGGCGGCAAGCCGTTCGGCCGCCTCCACCCGTTCGGTGATGTCGCGCGCCTCGATCACCAGCAAGGCCACCGCGCCGCGGTCGTCGAAGACCGGCTTGATCGTCACATCCATCACCCGGGTGACGCCATCGGCAATCACGTCGGTCTCGTAGCGGACGAGTCGGCCGGACGCCGCCTTTCCGATCGATTGGCGGAAGGACTCGGCCAGCTCGCCGGTCCGGGCCCAGCCGCGGAACTCCCAGGCGCGGCGCCCGATCAGCGCCTCCGCCGGCAGCCCGGCCAGGGCACAGGCCGGCCGGTTCAAGGCCAGCACCCGCCCATCGGGGGATAGCAGCCCCATGATCTGGAAACTGCTGTCGAACAGGGCCTGCGACCGGCGTTCGCTGGCCCGCAGCGCCTGGGTCGTCGTCTCCAGCCGGCCGAGCTGCCGCAAGGCCAGCAGGGCCAGGAGCATGACCACCACCGACACCGCGGCGGTTTCCAGCACGCGTTTCCAGCGGTCGGCATGCCAGCCGGCCAGCACATCGTCGGTCCGGATGCGGACATAGACGTAGAACGGCAGGCCCGCCACCCGGCGGACGGTGCCGATCCGCTCGCGCCCTTCCGCCGGATCGAAACCGGACAGCGTCCGCGCGGTTTCGTCGGCGGGCAGGCGGGGCAGGAATCCCGCAAAGGCGGCGCGGTCGCGGTCGAGCGGCAATCCGGCCCGTGAATAGGCCAGGACCGATCCATTCTCGCGATAGAACAGGATGATGCTGAGCGGTCCAACGTTCTGCGTCGCATAGAGCCGGGTGAAGCGGTCGAGATCGAGCACCGCCACCGCCACGCCACTGCCGTCCGCCAGCGGCCGGACCATGGCCGCGCGCCAGCCGCCGGCGGCCTCCCGGTAGGGTCCGACGAAGGCCGCCGATCCGCCGGCCGCCGCCTCGGCCAGCGGGGTTCCGGCGACCGGCACCGAGGTATCCATGCCTGCCGCCTGCCGCACCCGGCCATCCCGCTCCAGGATCAGCAGCGTCCTCAACGCCAGACCCGGTCCGGCGTTGGCGCCCGGCGCCCAAGCCGTTTCGGCCAGCAGATGGGCGGGAATCTGCCCACCCTCCGTGATTGCATGCAGGGAATAGCCGGCCACGACCATGGCCCGGCGGGCATCCTCCTCCAGCAGGCTGGACAGGTTGGCGGGTCTGGCGCAAACCGTCCTGCAGCGCCCGGTCGCGGGTACGCTCCAGATCGGCGTAGGCCACCAGCCAGAAGCCGGCGATAACCGCTGCGAGCAGGCCGATGCGCATGCCGGCCACCGGGGACAGGGACGACGCACCCGATCGCAACTGCCGCCACCATCCGCGCGCGGTGCCGGCCGGTTCGGAGAAATCCGTCAAAGGCAAGGGTCCGCCGCAGCTGAATTCCAGAGAGCGTCAAGCCGGTTCGGCCGGACGCGGCAAACTGTAGCATGCCCTGCCGGGTGATTTCACGCTCGTGCTCTCCTGATGCGGGTGGGAACTTGTGGAGCGGTGGCCGGTGCCGGAATGCCGGTGCGGGAAAAGTTTGGCTCGACAAAGCCGGCGGCTCGCGCTTCTCTGCCCCTCAACCATGGGGAGGAGGGTCCGGGCCGGCATGCTTGAGGATTACGTCAACAGCCCGCTTCTGGGGCTTATGCTGTTCCAACTTGCCATCGTCTGGCCAATGGCACGCATCCTGCGCCGAGCGGGCTTCTCGCCCTTGTGGGCGTTGTTCGCACTGCTGCCGCTGGGTCATGTGGTCGCGATCGGCGTGATGGCGCACAGCCGCTGGCCGGTGTTGCCGGTGCGCGAAGCCCGCAAGGTCAAGGCGCGGAGGACGGCATGACGGACACCATCATCCATCTGGGCTTCTGGGAACTGCTGATCGGGTCGATCGTCACGACCTACACGCTGATCGCCGGCGGCTGGGTGCTGGCGAAGGCCGGACGCAGCCCGCTGTGGATCCTGCTGCTGCTGTTCCCGTACCTGAACGTGGTCGCCGTCTGGGTCTTCGCCTATATGCGCTGGCCCTTCGTCGACCGCCCCTCCAGCCCGAGCGTGCCGGACGGCGAACGCTGAACGGTGAAGCTTGATCAGGCCGTACCGTCGTCCTCGATCAGGCGGACGATAACGTCGACGCGGGCGACGCGGGTGCCGGCCGGGGCGGCGGGCAGGTTCTGCACCATCAGGCGGTCGGCAGGGATATCTTCGAGCCGGCCGGTGGATTCGACGAAGAAATGATGATGGTCGCTGGTGTTGGTGTCGAAATAGGACTTGCCGGCCTCCACCACCACCTCGCGCAGCAGACCGGCGGAAGTGAACTGGTTCAGCGTGTTGTAGACGGTCGCCAGTGACACCGGCAGGTCGGCTGCCAATGCCTCGCCATGCAGCTGTTCCGCGGTGACGTGCCGGTCGCAGCCTTCGAACAGCAGCCGGGCAAGGCCGAGGCGCTGGCGGGTCGGGCGCAGCCCGGCGCCGTTCAGCCGGTCGAGGGCTCGCTTGAAGGGGCGTTCGGCGGTCATCATGGGCGCGGCACCCGTACGGTCGACACAGGGGGCGGACACGAAGGTCCGGGACAGGACCGCGGCACTAGGCCGCAGTCCGTTCAACTGTAAAACCATTCGGAAAGGCGGCGCAAGTTATTGTCGCACCGACGTCAACCGGCCAGGCATCGACCGGACAGGCGTCAACCGGATCCGTCCAATGCAAAGGCCGCCGGCAGTCACCCGCCGGCGGCCCTGTCGGTCCGGTATCGCGGCCGGTCAGTAACCGGTGGCGATCCGCTCCACGAGTTGCTTCAACCGTCGGGATGAAGCCGTCGTTGTAGTAGGGATCGCTGGCGAAGCGGTAGGCGTTGTGCCCCGCGAACATCAGCTGGTTCTCGCAGTCGTCGGTGTGGGCTGACCGCCTGAAGCGTCTTCTGGATGCAGAAGGAGCGTGGATCGGCGCGCTTGCCCGTCGTCCCTTCCTCGTTCTGCGCCCAGTTGGAGAAGCCGCAGGCCGACAGGCAGCCCATGCAGTCGACCTGATCGTGCAGGATCTTCTCCGACTGCTGGGGGGTGACGAAGACCAGCGTGCTGTCCGGCGTCTTCAGCGCAGTGGTGAATCCCTGGGACAGCCAGCCTTCGGCGCGCTGCTTGTCGCTTTCGGTCACATAGACCGGACGGCCGCGCGGACCGACCGGGAATTCGGCCGAATGCTCGCCCACCGGCTTGGACAGATAGGCGACCTGGCGCTCCGACCGGCCCATCAGGTCCAGCAGGAAGGGGTTCTTCACCGCCGACGAATAGAAGCCGGTGGGAGAGAAGCGGTTCAGGAAGACGTCGCCCGCCTGCAGCGCGACCAGCTTGCGCTTCCACGCCATGGAGATCGGGCTCTCCTGGGTCAGCAGCGGACGGGTGCCGAACTGGAAGGCGATCGGCCCCAGGTCCGGGTTGTCGATCCAGTCCTCCCACTCCGACAGCCACCAGACGCCGCCGCCATCACGATGGGGGTGTCGTTCAGGCCGAAACTGTTCATCATCTGGCGCAGGGCCAGGACGCGGGGGAACGGATCCTCCGGCTTCTGCGGGTCTTCGGAGTTGGACAGGCCGTTGTGGCCGCCGGCCAGCCACGGATCCTCGTAGACCACGCCGCCCAGATGGTCGCGGAACTTGTGGTAGGCGCGCAGCCACAGCGCCCGGAAGGCGCGGGCCGACGATACGATCGGGTAGTAATGGACGCCGTAGCGCACCGCGATCTCGGCAACCTTGTAGGGCATGCCGGCGCCGCAGGTGACGCCGTGGATCAGGCCCTGGGAGCCTTCCAGCACGCCGTGCAGGATGTGCTCCGCCCCGCCCATTTCCCACAGGACGTTCATGTGGATGCGGCCATTGCCGTTCGAGGTCTCGTGCGCGATGCGCGCCTGGGCGATGCCGCCTCGATGCCGAAGGCGATCAGCTCGTTGTGGCGCTCGCGCCGGGTCTTGCCCTTGTAGATCTGCGGCAGAAGGTTGCCGTTCTCATCGTAGCTGTCGGCGTTGACACCCGAAAAGGTGCCAATCCCGCGGCTGCCGCCCAGGCGCCGGAGCTTTCGCCGTTGGAAACGGCAATACCCTTGCCACCCTCGACGAGCGGCAAAACCTCCCGGCCGGACATCTGCAACGGCTTCAACGCCTTCAACGAACCCTCCAAAGACCGAACGTGGCGCCCTGCGGGACACCGGATCAAAAGCGGCGGACAACCAGACGACGAAAAGCTCCGCCGGAATCCACGTGGGTTCCGGCGGGATCGCCAACGCGGTTCTATATATGAGGAATTGGCCCGCCCTACGAGCGGATTCAGCCCCTCGCGCAAAAAACGTTCACGATTTGCCGCAGTTGCGAACGGAAGCGTCAGCGTGTCGACCGTTCCTCCGGCACATCGTCAGGCATCCGCACCCAACTCCCGCGCCAAGCGGCCCGGTGCGTCGGTGAAGACCGCGGACACCCCCCAGCCGAACAGCGTTCGCGCCCGGTCGGCATCGTTGACGGTATAGCTCAGCACCGGCCGTCCGGTGGCGCGGTATTCCGCCACACTGTCGGCCGTCTGGCGCTTCTGGTCGACATTCAGGGTCGCCGCTCCGATGCGGTCGGCGATGGCAGCCCCAGTCGGCCGGCGGATCCCACAGCAGGTAGCCGCGGGGGATTTCCGGCCACAGCCGCTGCGCAACCTCCAGGCAGGGCACCTCGAAGCTGGACAGCAGAAGCGGCCGGTCGGACGGCCAGAGCGGACGCAGGGTGTTCAGCGCCACCTCCGCCGTGATCTCCTCCTGCCCCGGATAGGGCTTGATCTCCAGGTTCAGGCCGAGACCGAGGTCGTGGATCAGCGCCACCGCCTCTTCCAGCGTCGGCACCTGTTCTCCGACGAAACCGGCATCGAACCAGCGTCCGGCGTCGAGCTGCCGCAGGTCCGCCAGATCCATGAGCGGCACCGGGCCGGTGCCGGTGGTGGTGCGGTCCAGCGTGTCGTCGTGGATCAGCACCGGGCGGCAGGTCGCGGGTCAGCATGACATCCACCTCGACCCAGCGGGCGCCCTGGCGGGCAGCCTCCCGGATCGAGGCGAGCGTGTTTTCCGGCGCATTTTCCTTGGCGCCGCGATGGCCGATCAGGCGGGGAAGAGTCGACAGCATGGGTCTCGCAGGAGTAAGAGCGGTCGCTTTCCTACATGACCCATTCCGTCGAGACGGGAAAGAGCGATGAAGGCCCTGCACAGCGTTTCCGATCTGGTGGCCGCCGGGCTGATGACGCCGGAGGCCGGCGACGCCGTGCGTACGGTCGCCGACCGCTACGCCGTGGCGCTGACCCCGTACCTGCGCGAGACGCTGGCCGGACGTACGGATCCGCAGGACCCGCTCTACGCCCAGTACGTTCCCTCCCCCGCCGAGGCGTACAGCACGCCGGAGGAGATGGAAGACCCCATCGGGGATGTGGCGCGCAGCCCGGTGAAGGGCATCGTCCACCGCTACCCCGACCGGGTGCTGCTGAAGCCGCTGCATGCCTGCGCGGTCTATTGCCGCTTCTGCTTTCGCCGCGAGATGGTCGGTCCGGGCGGGGAGGCGCTGACCGCCGACGAGCTGGAGGCGGCGCTCGCCTATATCCGCGATCATGAGGAGGTGTGGGAGGTCGTCATCACCGGCGGCGATCCCCTGCTGCTGTCGCCGCGCCGGCTGCGCGGGATCGTCCAGGCGCTGTCGGCCATGCCCCATGTCGGCGTCGTCCGCCTGCACAGCCGCATCCCCGCCGCCGACCCCGACCGGGTCACGCCCGAACTGGTCGAAGCGTTGATCGCCCCCGACCTCGCCACCTGGATCGCCGTCCACATCAACCATGCCGACGAACTGACCGCGCCGGTGCGCACCGCTCTCGCCCGATTGGTTGAAGCCGGCATCCCGCTGGTCGGACAGACCGTGCTGCTGAAGGGCATCAACGACAGCCATGCGGCGCTGGAGGCCCTGTTCCGCGGCATGGTGCGCAAACCGGGTGAAGCCCTATTACCTGCACCATCCCGACCTTGCCGCCGGAACCAGCCATTTCCGCCCGACCCTGGCCGAGGGGCAGGCGCTGGTGGCCGGACTGCGCGGGCGGCTGTCGGGCCTGTGCCAGCCCACCTATGTCCTCGACATCCCCGCGGCCACGGCAAGGCCCCCGCCGCCCGGACCTGGATCGAAGACAAGGGCGACGGAAGCTATGAGGTGACCGACTTCACCGGCCGGGTCCACGCTTATCGGGGCTGAGGCGGCGGCCTCACCACAGGGCCGGCGTGCCGAACAGCGGATCGGGGTTGATGAGCGCGTTGTGGATGCCGACGACCGATGCGAAGCCGGTCCACAGAATCAGTGGCGTCCAGATCAATGCTATGCTGCGGTCGTCCCGCACCACCAGCGCGATGCAGATGGAGGTGATGACGAAGAAGGACACGGTCCAGGCCGCAGCGAGGATGGAACTGCCCAGCGTGAAGTAGACGAAGCTGAAAGTGGCGTAGATCGCCCAGGTCACCGCCTGGAGCCCGATCAGCATGCGGCGGTCGCGGATTCGCCGTGCCGGGTCCAGCAGGCGGATGTCGCCCCAAATCTGGAAGACGTTCAGCGTGAACCACATCACCGGGAAGGCCCAGCCCGGCGGCTGCGACGGCGACGGCTGATGCCCGGCAAAGGGCTGGCCGCCACGCTCGACGAAGCCCCAGGCGTTGACGATGACCCAGAACAGCAGGGGTTGCCACCAGCGAACCCGGAAGGGGGCGGGCGGTGGCGCGGTGTAGGTGGCGTGGCTCATGCCCCGCGAGATAGCGCGCGGCCCCCAACGGTCAAGTCAGCGCCCCGTTATCGCCGGGCACCCAGCGAAGCGAGCTGGAACAGCACGCGGGCGCACAGGGTCTCGTCCGGCATGTTGGTGCGCTTGCAGTCGGCCTCGGCGTCGACCAGCCGTTCCAGCGCCTGGCGGACATGGCCGGGCGACCAGTGGCGGGCCTGTCTGACCAGCCGGGTCTTCAGCTTGAAGAAGACCGGCGGGCGCAGCGACTCGACGGCGGCCTCCGGCGACTTGCCGGCGGCGATCTGGGCGCAGAGCAGCTGCAGGCGTTGGAAATGGCGCTGGGCGCCGCGCAGGATCGGCACCGGCGAGGTGCCCTCGGCGAAAAGCCGCGCCAGCGAGCGGTCGAGGGTGGCGAAATCGCCCTCCGCCGCCGCCCATACCGGCTCGTCCATCGACAGGGCGGCGCTGTCGCCGATGCAGGCCTGGGCATCCTCCAGCCGCACGCGCTTGGCATCACCCATATAGAGCGCCAGCTTCTCCGCCTCGCCGCGGGCGACCATGCGGTCGCCGACGAGGTTGGCGGCGAGGAAGCTCAGCGCGTCGGGATCGGCGGTCAGGCCATGTCCATGCAGGATATCGGCGATGACCCGGCCGAGCGACGCCTCCTCCTCCACATAGCAGGGAATGGCGGCGGCACCGTCGGCGCCTTCGAACAGAAGCCGCAGCTTGGAGCGGGCCGAGAGGTCGCCCGACTCGACCACCACCAGACTGTCGCCCGGCGGCAGGTTTTCGAGAAAGGCGGTGAAGGCGGCCGTGCTGTTGTCCTCGGCGTCGCGGACGCGAATCAGGCGTCGGCCACCGGTGAAGGAGATCGCCGCGGCCTCGTCCGCCAGCCGCGCCGGATCGTCGGCCAGTGAGCGACCGAGGAATTCGGCAACCCGAAAGGGATCGGACAGGTCCGTTACCACCGTCTTGCCCAGCGTCTGGGCACGGTCGCGCACGAGGCCCGAATCGGGGCCATAAAGCAGCACCGCCCGGACCTTGGGGTCCGGGCTGCGCAGGAAACCGTCGATCGCCTTGGGCTGAAGCTTCACCCGAACATCTCCTGCCGGTCAGGACCCACGGCCGAGATACATGGCGACGCGGGTGGTGATGTCGTTGGAGATGTCCTCCAGCGCCCGGTCATAGGCGTTCTGCACCGTCACGATGGCGGCGTAATGCTGCTCCAGCGTGTTGTAGCTGATCATCGAACGAGAGCTGGACTGGAACACCACCTGCCCCGTCCGGGTGTCGGTCAGCCGGTAGGGCGCGTTGACCAGCAGCTGGGCGCGCACAGCGGTGGCATCCTTCTGCAGGGCCAGCTTCTGCTCCGACGCCGACAACGCCACGTCCAGCCGGTAGCGCGGATTGCTCGGCCGCTCCGACGGATAGAAGTTGTCGATCAGCAGGTTGCGGAGCTTCTGCCCTTCCCGGTCGGGGATCGACGCGATGTCGACCTCCATCAGCCGGTCCGCCGCCGCGGCCCCGACGCCCTTGCCGCCGTAAAGCGGCTGGAAACCGCATCCCGACAGGGATATGGCGGACAGACCGAGCGCGAGGGCGAACAGCCCCCGCGCAGCGGTCTGCCGGAACCGGCTCCGGCGGAACGATCTGGAATCAGACGACGACATTGATCACCCGGTTCGGGACGACGATGACCTTGCGGGCCGGCTTGCCGTCCATGGCGCGCTGGACGTTGGCATCGGCAAGCGCCGCCTGCTCGGCCGCATCCTTGTCCATGTCGCGCGGCAGTTCCAGCGTGGCGCGCAGCTTGCCGTTGACCTGGACCGCGACCTTGACGCTGTCCTCCACCACCAGGGCGGGGTCGGCCTCCGGCCAGGGCTGGTCGGCCAGCAAAGTGGCGTGGCCCAGCTGCGCCCACAGCTCCTCGCCCAGATGCGGCATCATCGGACCGACGAGGCGGACCAGCGACTCGAAGCCCTCGCGCAGGACCCAGGCCTCGCCTTCGCCCTTGCCGTCCAGTTCGCCCAGCGCATTGGACAGTTCGCGGACGCGGGCGACCGCCTTGTTGAAGCGGAACTTGTCGAGATCCTCCGACACGCCGGCGATGGTCTTGTGGACCAGACGGCGGGCGGCCTCGGCCTTCGGACCGAAGGACTGGGGCGCGGGCGTCCCGGCGGCGGGCAGTTCCACCGGAGTCTCGGTCACCATCCGCCACAGGCGGTTGATGTAGCGCCAGGCGCCGTCGATGCCGGCCTCGGTCCATTCCAGGTCGCGTTCCGGCGGGCTGTCGGACAGCATGAACAGGCGGGCGGCGTCGGCGCCGTAGGTGCCGATGATGTGCGCCGGGTCCACCACGTTCTTCTTGGACTTCGACATCTTCTCGACGCGGCCGACATTGACCGGCGCGCCGCTGTCGGCCCGGACCCACTCGCCCTTGTCGTTCTTCGTCAGATCGGTCGGGGCCAGCCAGGCGCCGGTTCCGGCGTCCTTGTAGGTCTCGTGGTTGACCATGCCCTGGGTGAACAGGCCGGTGAACGGCTCGTCCAGGTTCAGGTAGCCGCAGGTCTTCAGCGCGCGCGTCCAGAAGCGGCTGTAGAGCAGGTGCAGGACCGCGTGCTCGATGCCGCCGATATACTGGTCGACGCCCAGCCAGTAATCGACCGACTCGCGGGTGAAAGCCGCATCCTCGGTCTTCGGCGAGCAGAAGCGGGCGAAATACCAGGACGACTCGATGAAGGTGTCGAAGGTATCCGTCTCGCGCAGCGCCGGCTTGCCGCAGGTCGGGCAGCTGGTGTGCTTCCAGGTCGGGTGGTGGGCCAGCGGGTTGCCGGGCTTGTCGAAGGTCACGTCCTCCGGCAGCACGACCGGCAGCTGGTCGTCCGGAACCGGGACGATGCCGCAAGAGCCGCAATGGATCACCGGGATCGGGCAGCCCCAATAGCGCTGGCGCGACACGCCCCAGTCGCGCAGGCGGTACTGGGTGGTGCGCTCGCCCTGGCCCGCAGCCTCCAGCCGCTTGCCGGCCTCCTCCTTCGCCGACTCGGTGTCGAGTCCGTCGAGGAAGGCGGAGTTCCGCAGAACGCCGGGGCCGGTGTAGGCCTCGGTCCCGACCTCGAAGGCGGCCGGGTCGGCATCGGCCGGGATCACCACCGGACGGACCGGCAGGTTGTACTTGCGGGCGAAATCCAGGTCGCGCTGGTCATGCGCCGGGCAGGCGAAGATCGCGCCCGTGCCGTATTCCATCAGCACGAAGTTGGCGACGTAGACCGGCAGTTCCCACGACGAATCGAAGGGATGCACAACCTTCAGGCCGGTGTCGAAGCCGCGCTTCTCCGCCGTCTCGATCGCCTCCTCGCTGGTGCCCAGCCGATTGCACTCGGCGATGAACTCGGCCAGTTCCGGGCTGGACGCGGCCAGTTCGGCCGCCAGCGGGTGATTCGGGGAGATCGCGGCGAAGGAGGCGCCGAACAGCGTGTCGGGCCGGGTGGTGAAGACCTCCAGCTCCTCCTCGCGCCCTTGATGGGGAAGCGGAAACGGACGCCGGTGGACTTGCCGATCCAGTTCTCCTGCATGATGCGGACGCGCTCGGGCCAGCGGTCCAGCGTCTCCAGGCCCTTCAGCAGGTCTTCGGCATAGGCGGTGATCTTCAGGAACCACTGCGACAGCTTGCGCTTCTCGACCAGCGCGCCGGTGCGCCAGCCGCGGCCGTCGATCACCTGCTCGTTGGCGAGAACGGTGTTGTCCACCGGGTCCCAGTTCACCCAGGATTCCTTGCGGTAGGCGAGGCCCGCCTTCAGGAAGTCCAGGAACATCTTCTGCTCGTGGCGGTAATACTCCACGTCGCAGGTGGCGATCTCGCGGTCCCAGTCGATGGACAGGCCCATCGTCTTCAGCTGCCCGCGCATGGTCGCGATGTTCTCGCGCGTCCAGGCGGCCGGATGGACCTTCTTCTCCAGCGCGGCGTTCTCGGCCGGCAGGCCGAAGGCGTCCCAGCCCATCGGGTGCAGGACGTTGAAGCCCTTGGCGCGCTTGAAGCGCGCGATCACGTCGCCGATGGTGTAGTTGCGGACGTGGCCCATGTGGATGCGCCCCGACGGATAGGGGAACATCTCCAGCACATAGTATTTGGGTCGGGAGGCGTCCTCGCGCGCGGTGAAACAGCCCTTGCCGTCCCACACGCCCTGCCACTTCGCCTCGGTTTCCTTGACATTATAACGCGACATGAGCGCGACGCCGTTTTCCGTTGTACCAGATACTCGAAGGCCCTTCGGGCCGCCCCAGATAGGCCGCCGCGTCAGCGGGCGACGGCGTTCTGCGACACGCGAAGCTGGCGGGCGCGGGTCAGCACCGCATCCTCCAGCTGGCCGGCGGTCTCCGGACCGACGTTGATGTCGCGCCAGTCGTTGCCCGTCCGCTGCTGCTTGAACACCGAAACCCGGACGCCGTCGGCGCGCAGCTGGCGGTCCATGATGTAGAGGTTGACCTTGAAGCGCTCGTTCGGCGAATCGGGCGGGGTGTACCAGTCGGTCAGGATCACGCCGCCGAACGGATCGGCCGAGGCGATCGGCATGAAGGAGAGCGTATCGAGCGAGGCGCGCCACAGGAAGCTGTTGACGCCGATGCCGCCGGCACTGTCCTGGTCGCCGCCGCGCTTGTTCTTGCCGAACAGGTTCAGGCCGCCGTCGGTGCCGAGCAGGCTGCCGAACTTGTAGTCCTTGTTCTTCATCTGCTCTTCGACGGTTTCGGTCTTGCCGCCCCAGCTTGCGCAGCCGGCGATCGAGACGGAAGCCGCGAGCAGTACAGGGACAAGGCGAAGGGCGGTCGAACGGCGCATGGTCGGGAACCCGGTTCAGAAAAGGGGTTGCCGCGCGCGAGTCACGCGCGGAATGCCGGTGAACAGACCATAAGTGGACGGCCCCACGCAACAGCGGATGCGTCTTTGCCCCGCCCCGCCACAACAGGACGACAACAGTCCGTCCCTGCCCTGCTCGACTGTGGCGGACAGGCCGGAGCCCCCCTTCTTAGTGTGCTCCGTGCGACACACTGTCCCCCCAATGCAGCAATCCCGGAGATTTGCCGCTTGCTGGCAAGGGCCGGGGTGCGTACGAAAGTCTCAGCCAGGACGTCAACCAGGCTGAAACATCTGCTGCCAGGATGGAGGCAACAATCATG